>DATJCP010000377.1:0-5813 GCA_035514715.1 Candidimonas sp. | reverse complement strand
GAGTTCGATACTGTCATCCTGGCGGGCCTGCATCGCCGGCCCAAGGCCGATACGTCGCCCTTGATGCGTTTCGAGCATAGCGGCGGCGAGCTGTTGCTGGGGCCTATCAAGCACAAGGTATCGGACGAACATGACCCCGTTTCCGTATATCTGGCTGGGCGAGACAAGAAGCGCGGGGCCTACGAGGCTGACCGGCTCCTTTATGTGGCCTTGACCCGCGCGCGCCAACAGTTGCATTTGATCGGTGTGCTTGGGTTGGATGAAGGGGCCGTCATTAAAAAGCCTGAGTCCACCTCCTTGTTGGGACGCTTGTGGGACCATATGCAGGAACCTCAGGCGCCGGATCTTTCCGAAGTGGATGTCGGGAGCGGGTCGCAGGCCCAAGCCGGGCAGCAACGCCTCCTGGTGCGTGTGGCCGAGCGGTCCTTGCCGCCTGATACAGTGACACCGGTAAGTGTGCGCCAGGTCAGTACCTGGACTTGGCGGCCGGACTCCGGCAACGAGAGCATGATAGGAACCGTGGCCCACGCCTGGCTGGAGCGCATAGGTAAGGAGGGCGTCGATGCCTGGTCCATGGACAGGGTGGATGCTTGTCTGCCGATTTTTAGCAAGCAGTTGAGCCGAGCGGGTTTGATGGGGGGCGCTGTCAACGATGCCGTACAGGTTTTGCGCGATACCTTGGTTGCCACGCTGGGAAGCGAAAAAGGGCGTTGGCTGTTGCGGGTGGCGCGCGCACACAGGGAATGGTCTTTGCTCGATGTCAGTGGGCGCGTCTCGGTAATCGATCTGGCCATCTCGCAGGAACAGGACTGGCTGGTGGTCGATTACAAGACCGGTGTGCCGCACGACGATGAAACACGTGACAACTTCGCCGCGCGAATGCGCGAGCGTTATCGTGAGCAAATCGAGCGTTATTGCGCCCATGTGAGCGCTTTGGATGGCCGTCCAGCGCGCGGCGCACTGTACTTTCCGCGTGCCGATGTGTGGGTCGATTACTGAAAACTCAAACTCCTGTTAAACTCTTGTCTGGCGGGCCCCTTCGCATGGTTCGGCGGTGAAACTGGTCAGGTCGGGAACGAAGCAGCCATAGTCGCTTAGAATCAGTGCCGAAGTCAGGCTCGCCTTCTTGTTTTTCTGTTATATCTCTTCAAATACCCCAAGCTCGCGTCTAATCCGGTACACTTTTCGTTTATCGATTGATAGCTTCCGGCTTTAAGCTCCCTGCATGACTTATCTGGTACTGGCGCGTAAATGGCGGCCACGTTCGTTTGATACTCTCATCGGCCAGGACCACGTGGTCCGAGCCCTGACGCACGCCCTGTCAACTCAGCGTCTGCATCATGCCTGGCTGTTTACCGGCACGCGCGGCGTGGGCAAGACAACACTCTCGCGTATTTTGGCCAAGTCGCTTAATTGCGAAACCGGCATTACCGCCACGCCTTGCGGTGTTTGCCGCGCCTGCACGGAAATCGATACCGGCCGTTTTGTTGATTATGTTGAACTTGATGCCGCGTCCAACCGCGGCGTAGAAGAAATGACGCAACTGCTCGAGCAGGCGGTATACGCCCCGGGCAGCGGCCGTTTCAAAGTCTACATGATCGACGAAGTTCACATGCTGACCGGGCACGCGTTCAACGCCATGCTCAAAACGTTGGAAGAGCCGCCGCCCCACGTCAAATTCATCCTGGCAACCACCGATCCGCAAAAGATTCCCGTCACGGTCTTGTCGCGTTGTTTGCAGTTCAATCTGAAGCAAATGACCGCCGAATCGATAGTGGCGCACTTGCAGGAAGTGTTGGGCCAGGAAAGCATGCAGTTTGAAACCCCTGCATTGCGTCTGTTAGCGCAAGCCGCATCGGGGTCCATGCGCGATGCCTTGTCGTTAACCGACCAGGCCATTGCCTATAGCGCCGGGCACCTTACGACCGATGCCGTGCAAGGCATGCTGGGCACTATCGACCATCGCCACCTGGTCACATTGCTACAGGCTTTGGCTGCTGGCGATGCCACACAGGTGCTGCAGGTGGCCGACGAACTCGCGTCGCGCGGGCTGTCTTATTCTGGCGCCCTGGCTGATCTGGCCGTATTGCTGTCGCGTATTGCAATTCAGCAGCGCATTCCAGGCACGATACCCGCCGATGATCCTCAGGCCGAAGACATTGTGCAGCTGGCCGCCAGTTTGCATCCTGATCAGGCCCAGTTGTTTTATTCCATAGCCGTGCACAGCCGTCAGGAATTGTCCTTGGCGCCGGATGAATATGCTGGTTTTGTCATGGCGTGTTTGCGCATGTTGGCGTTGGTGCCGGCAGGGTCGCTGCCACCAGTCAGTCCGCCTCCGTCCAAGCCAGCAGCATCGGAATCTGCACAAGTATCGCAAGTGCCACAAGCAGCACAGGCAGCACCCGTTGTCACTTCGGCGGCATCCAATCAGGTAGCGCCTGTAGCTAGCACCGATGCGGTCGCCATACCTACACCGCAACCGGCACCTGTTGCGGTTGCGCCTGCCGCTATTGAGCCCGTTGCACAAGCCGCTGTGGCGCAACCTGTGCAGTCCGATGACACGCCAGCCTGGGAAGATGCGCCTGTCCAAGCAGCGCCGCAGCAGAATGTGTCGTCATCTAGCGCTGCTCAGCCTGAGCCAGAGCGACTCCCGGAGTCTGCGCCAATAGCTGAGTCTGTTCAGCCGCCTGCTGCGCAAGCAGCGCCATCGGCTGTAGATAATGTTGAATTCGAAACCTTGCATTCGCAAGAGTTCGAAACGCTACAGCCTCAAGATTACGAACCCCTGGACGAAGGCCGCTACGAACCCGTCGATATGGGCGACCCGGATTTTGAAGTGCTGGGCGGCTCGCTTGATGATTCTCCAGCGCTGGCTGCCGCGGTATTTGCGCCTGAACGAAAAAAAACCAAGTCGCCCCGGCTGCGCAATATGAGTGCATCGGCCTGGCCAGCTTTGGCAGCTACGCTGCCCGTGACTGGGTTGGCCGCTGAATTGGCGCGCCAAAGCGAATGGTTGGGCCTGCAGGGCGAACAAATCAATTTGCGCGTTGCGATTCGTACGCTGGCTGAAAGCCCCGGCAAGGCGCGGCTGTGTACGGTCTTGTCCGAGCATTTCGGCACAGTAGTGCAATTGAGCGTGGAATACGGCGCCACCGGCGACGAAACCGCCCATGCGGTTGAGCAGGCGCAAAAGGTCGTACGCCAACAAGAGGCCGAACAGGCTGTGGCTGTCGACCCTTTTGTGCTGACTCTTATCAGTGAATTCGGCGCGACCGTCGTGCCGGGTTCCATCAGCGCCGTGCCCCTGAGTCGGGCCGCTTAGGCGCTTGTCTCTACTTACTCTTTTACTTCAGGAAAACTAGCCATGATGAAAGGTCAGATTGCGGGTTTGATGCGCCAGGCGCAGCAAATGCAGGAAAACATGAAAAAAGCGCAAGATGCGCTTGCCGACATCGTTGTCGAAGGCGGTTCGGGTGGCGGTCTGGTCAAGGTGTCCATGACCTGCCGGCACGATGTCAAGCGCGTAACGATAGACCCCAGCCTGCTGGCCGACGATAAAGACATGTTGGAAGACCTGGTGGCCGCTGCTTTTAACGACGCCTTGCGTAAAGCTGAAGCAACCTCCCAGGAAAAAATGTCTGCCGTTACCGCGGGCATGCCTCTGCCTCCAGGAATGAAGCTGCCCTTCTGATGGACGAGCCGCTTCCCGAGCCGGAACCGCTCAAAACGCTTATCGATGCCTTGCGCCGTTTGCCCGGCGTAGGGGTGCGTTCGGCCCGCCGCATGGCCTATCATTTGCTTCAGCATGACGTGGTCGGTGCGCAACAGCTTAGCCGCGCCTTGTCCAATGCCGTGCAAGGCGTGCGCCACTGTACACGCTGCAACGGTTTTTCCGAAGACGAACTCTGCGCGACTTGTGCCAATCCCAAGCGGGATCAGTCAGTGTTGTGTGTGGTCGAGACGCCGGCGGATCAGAACATGATCGAGTCCAGCCACGGATACCGTGGCCTGTACTACGTGCTCATGGGGCGCCTGGCGCCGTTGGAAGGGGTGGGGCCTAATGAGCTTCAGTTCGACCGATTGATACGGCGCGCCACCGATGGTTTGGTTCAAGAGGTCATTCTTGCCACCAACTTCACCGCGGAAGGCGAAACTACGGCGCATTACCTGTCCGAGCTGTTTCGTTCGCAAGGGCTGTCGGTAACCCGCCTGGCGCGGGGCGTTCCGGCGGGAAGCGAGCTTGAATATGTCGATGCCGGCACGATCGCCTGGGCCTTGATGGAGCGCCGTAGTACCTAATCCGGCACTGCGGCTACCGGTATAGCCCCTAATAAGCAGCACAGACAATCTCAGGTAACATACAAAAAAATTCATACTTCCGAGGAGACTCCCTATGTCCGTATCCCGTCGTGATTTGCTCAAGCTGGCTGGTATTGCCGGCGTCGCCGGTGTGGTGCCTGGTTTTGCCCAGGCCCAATCGCTGGAAAAGAAAGATGTGACCATTGCCGTTGGCGGCCAGGCGCTAATTTATTACCTCCCTTTGTCCATCGCCCATATCAATGGCTACTTCAAAGACGAAGGTTTGAATGCGCAAATCGTCGACTTTGCGGGCGGCTCCAAGGCGTTGCAGGCCGTGGTTGGCGGCAGCGCCGACGTGGTCTCGGGGGCCTTCGAGCACACCATCACCTTGCAATCCAAGGGCCAGGCCTATCGCGCCTTTGCGCAACAGGGGCGAGCACCAATGATTGTGCTGGTGGTGTCCAACAAGACCATGGCTGGCTACAAGACCCCTGCTGATCTCAAAGGCAAGAAAATCGGCGTTACCGCGCCAGGTTCCTCAACCAACATGATGGCCAGTTTTTTCCTGGCCCAGCATGGTCTTAAGCCATCCGATGTGTCGTTTATCGGCGTAGGTGCCGGCGCAGGCGCAATTACCGCCATGCGCACCGGGCAAATCGACGCCATGGCCAACCTTGATCCAGTCATCAGCACGCTCATCAAAGAAGATGCCGTCAAGGTCATTGCCGATACACGTACCCTGAAAGACACGATACAGATTTTCGGCGGCAACATGCCGTCCGGTTGCTTGTACACGTCGCAAGAATTCATCGATAAAAACCCCAACACCACGCAAGCGCTGGCTAACGCCATTGTGCGCGCCGACAAGTGGATACAGGCGGCTAGTCCCGATGAAATCGCCAAGGTTGTGCCGCAAGCGTATCTGCTTGGCGATCCCGATCTCTACAAGCTGGCGCTTACCGGCAACAAGGAAGCTTTGTCGCCTGACGGCAGCGTACCCGACGATGGCCCGCAAACCGCTTTGAAAGCACTGACTGCTTTTGTGCCTAACTTCCCTGCCGACAAGATCGACGTTTCAAAAATCTGGACCAACGACTTCGTGGCCAAAGCCAATAAAAAGTATCCGAATGCCTGACGCTGCACTATTGCTTGACAACATTACTTGTACCTTTCCTTCGCACGATGGCAACAAGTCTGGGTATACCGCGGTAAAACAGGCCACCATCTCTATCGCTCCTGGCGAATTCGTTTCGGTGGTGGGGCCTACCGGCTGCGGGAAATCCACTTTGCTTAATGTGGGGGCCGGCTTGATGGCCCCCTCGTCGGGCGAGGTGAAAGTCTTCGGTAAAACGCTAACCGGCGTGAATCACCGTGCCGGCTACATGTTCCAGGGCGAAGCGCTTTTGCCCTGGCGCAGTGCCTTGTCCAACGTAACGGCGGGGCTGGAATTCGCCGGAATGCCCAAGGCGCAGGCGCAAGAACAGGGGCGGGAGTGGCTTAAACGGGTAGGGTTG
>DATJCP010000376.1:0-12882 GCA_035514715.1 Candidimonas sp. | reverse complement strand
TTCGGCAACAAAAGAACCGCCATACTGGCCAAAATGCCCTTCAAGATCCGGCAACGTGTAGGATTTCAAGTCATTACTCTCTGGTTAAGCAATATCATTGCAGCGATCCGCCTGGATCGATTATCAGCTAAGGATGGCACCAACCACACCCTAGGATCAACATTTTAACAGTGTGGCGGGCGCTAGCATTGTTAGCGCCTAGTTGCGGCCCGCCGAAACTCCCGAAAGCTCGTTCAGGGCAGCCAGCACTTTACTGATCTGCTCGCCGCTTTTGACCTCTATCGTAAACACCATATGTGCCAGGGAACGACGGCTATGCGTATTGACGCTGACAACATTTAGTCGCAGTTTGGCAAAAATTTCGGATACGTCACGCAACAGGCTGTCCCGTTCCTGGGCATGGATGCTGATATCGACCGGATACAAAGCCTCGCCCGTATCGCCCCAATCAACATCTATTAACCGTTCGGGATGGCGCTGCGCCAAAGCCCCGTACGACGCGCAATCATGCCTATGTATCGATACACCGCGGCCACGCGTCACAAAGCCTGCAATCAGATCGGGCGGCGCGGGGCGGCAACACCTGGCAAGCTGGGTCATCAGGGAATCCACCCCTACCACCAACACCCCGCTTTTGCCGGTTTTGACGACATTGGCAACGCCGCTTTGATACACCTTGGCTTCCGGCACAGCGCCGGCAGCCAGCGCCGAATCGGCAAGACGCCCTTTTTGAGGTACAAACAGATAGTCGATCTGGCGCAGGCTGAACTCATCTTTGGCAACCGCGACATACAAGTCGTCAGCCCGTGCAAATTCCAATTGCTGCGCTAGCTGTTCAAGATTGATGGCGGTTTTACCTAGACGCTGCAGTTCTTTTTCCACCATGGCCTGGCCCTGGGAAATTCGTTGCTGCAGCTCAATGGCATTGAACCAGGCTCGCACTTTAGCGCGCGAACGCGGGCTGGCCAGAAAACCCAGTTGCGTATTGAGCCAGTCGCGCGATGGCCCGCCCGACTTGGCTGCGATAATTTCCACGGTTTGTCCGGTAGACAACCTGGTGAGCAAAGGCACCATTTGCCCGTCCACCCGTGCGCCCCGGCACCTATGCCCCAGATCGGTATGCAAGTAATAGGCAAAATCCACGGGTGTCGCGCCCACGGGCAACTCAATGACCCGTGCTTGCGGGGTCATGACGTAGATGTGCTCTCCGGACTCCACCGCATCCTGCTGCTTTCTGGAGGGCCGGGAGGTGGCGGGCTGAGGCTGTTCTGGCTGAACCGCAGCCACCGTGTCGTCTTGCCCAGGCGCAGGACTGGCACCATCCTTGTCCCACGCCAGCAATTGCCGCATCCATGCGAGCTTCTGGTCATATCCGCTGGTTGCGGCGACTTTGCCACCCTTGGCGCCGGATTCTTTATATAGCCAGTGCGCCGCCATCCCATACTCGGCGAACTGATGCATCTCATGGGTACGGATCTGAATCTCGAAGGTACGCCCTTGAGCATCGGCGACTACAGTGTGCAAAGACCGATAACCATTAGGCTTGGGCCGGGAGATATAGTCATCGAATTCGTTGGAAACCGGCGTCCACAACGAATGCGCCAGGGCCAGTACGCCATAACAGGCGCGCTCGTCATCGACAATGACACGCAACGCGCGCAAATCGAACAGCTGATTGAACTGCAGATTCTTGATGCGCATCTTGTTCCAGATGCTGTAGATGTGCTTGGGCCGGCCAGTGACCTCGGCCTTGATATGGGCGCCTGCCAAGGCACCTTGCAAAGCATCCACCACCGCCACGATAAAAGCTTCGCGCTCGACGCGCTTTTCTTCCAGTTGGCGAGCAATGGTTTTATAAATCTCGGGTTCCTGGAACCGGAAAGCCAAGTCCTCCATTTCCCACTTTAACTGCCATATCCCCAGGCGGTTGGCTAAAGGGGTATATAGCTCCATGGTTTCCCGGGCCAGGCTGGGAGGATACGGCGTCTTGGAACTGGCATGCCAACGCAAGGACTGCAGGCGCGAAGCAAGCCGCATCAGGACAATACGCAAATCGGCGGCCATGGCCAGCAGCATTTTGCGTTGCATCTCTTTTTGGTCAGTGCCGTTGGCGGCATTATCGTTGGCCTGCCCGGCCATGTCCCCCAAGCGCAATAGTGCGCGGGTGCCCTGCACCAATGTCACCACTTCGGAACCAAATTCCTTGCGCAATGCGTCCTGGCCAGTGGCTGCGCCAGCCGCACCAGCGGCCACCGGCAGCACTGTAATCAATGCGCTGGCGCGGGTTGCGGCATCGGTTCCCAGTTCGGCCAGAATGCACACAACGGCTGCGCTATGTTCAGCCAGAGGCTCGCCGGTTTTGGCCATCAGGCCGACCAGGGGCTGGCTTACCCACTGCACCGTCCGGCCAAGCAGGCTCACCCCGGCCTGATCCAGGCCGGCACTGGCGTGCGCAAACCATTCAGCATTGAATGGCGACGAATCGGAAGCAGAAGGTGCAGTCGTAGACATAGTAAAAAATGGGCCGCATGCGAAGAAATACCAGCCTTATTCAAGCGACTCTATACTACCGTGTATAGAGCGCAACTGCGAATCGGGCATCATGAATTCAAGCGATAAAAAAACCTTACTGGTCGTCTGGCATTCGCGCACAGGAGCGGCACGGCAAATGGCCCAGGCTGGGATAGAGGGCGCCAAAGCCATCGCCGCTGAACTCGAATGCAGCCACAAGCTGGACATTGTGTCGAAAATGGCAAACGAAACCGAGCCGTCCGACCTGCTTGGCGCCGATGCCTTCCTGTTTTGCGCACCCGAAAACCTGGCTTCGCTAAGCGGCGCCATGAAAGAATTCTTTGACCGTAATTATTATGGCGTTCTGGACCAATTGAATGGCCTGCCCTATGCCATGATGATCAGCGCCGGTTCCGATGGCAGCGGCGCCGCCAGGCAAATGGAACGAATCTGTACGGGCTGGCGCCTGCGCCTGATAGCGCCAGTGCTTATCGTGAACACCGATGCACAAACACCGCAAGCTATTCTGGCGGCCAAAACCATTACCGATGCCGACCGTGCTGCCTGTGCAACGCTGGGCGGCACGCTGGCCGCCTTGTTGCTATAGCGAAACGAGCAAGTACTACGCCAGTGCCGCGGTGACTACGATCTCGACCTTGAAGTCGGGATTGGCCAAGCGGGACTCGACTGTCGCCCGGGGAGGCGCATTGCCGGCCGCAACCCACGCATCCCAGGCTTTGTTCATGCCATCGAACTCTTTCATATTGGTCAGAAAGATCTGAGCCATGAGAATGCGCGACTTATCGGTACCGGCCGTAGCCAGCAAACGATCGATAGTAGCCAACACTTGGGCCGTTTGCCCTTGCACATCAAGTGAACTATCGTCGGGAACCTGCCCGGCCAAGTACGCTACGCCATTGTAGATGGCCATATCCGACAAACGTTTTTCCACATTGACGCGTTGAATTTCGCTCATTCCTGTACTCCTGGGTTATTAGAATCAACGGGAATTATAAGAGCAGCGCACGCGCCTGGATCAACGCCGTCGGATAAGCCTGCAAACCAAGGCAATCAGGCTGGCGGAAGCTCGAACACTTGGCGCAGATAAGCCAGGTAGGCCGGATCGTCGCACATGGTTTTTTCGGGGGCATCAGATACCTTGGCTACCGGCTGCCCATTGCAACGAACCATTTTCATGACGATCTGCAAAGGTTCATGACCCAGGTCGTTGGTAAGATTGGTGCCTATGCCGAACGACACCTTGCACCGGCCCGCAAAACGCTTGGCCAGTTCGATAGCCCGCGGAATGGTCAGCGCATCGGAAAACACCAGCGTCTTGGTGCGCGCATCGGCGCGATTCGCATTGTAATGAGCCAGCAGCCGCTCACCCCACACAAACGGGTCTCCTGAGTCGTGCCGGGCGCCATCGAATAGTTTGCAAAAATACATGTCGAAATCCCGCAGGAAGGCGTCCATCCCGTATACGTCGGACAGCGCTATCCCGAGATCGCCACGGTACTCTTTGGCCCACACTTCTAGTGCATATACCTGCGAATCGCGCAGGCGCGGCCCCAATGCCTGACAAGCCTGCAAATATTCGTGCCCCATCGTGCCCAACGGCGTGACGCCATGCTCCATGGCCAGCAGGACATTGCTTGTACCGGCAAAGTTAGGCGCCATCTGGGCCTTCATGGTCAGCACGACTTCTTCGTGCCATTTTTTGGAAAAGCGCCGGCGCGTACCGTACTCGGCAACCCGAAAATCGGCCAACGCCGGATCATCGGTCACCAATTGCATTTTGGACTGCAAACGCTTACGGCCCTCTTCCCAGGCGGGCTCCCGGCAAACATTCCGAAAATACACCTCGTTGACAATCGCCAGCACCGGTATTTCGAACAAGATCGTATGCAACCAAGGCCCTTTGACCGTGATCTCGATTTCACCAGGCAGCTTCCCCGGCGACACCGTAATGCATTTTTCCGGCATATGGAACAGGCCAAGAAAATCGACAAAGTCGCTTTTCATGAAGCGCAAGCCGCGCAGATATTGCAGTTCCGGCTCGGTAAACTGCAACTTGCACAGCTCATGGATTTCAGTGCGAATTTCGTCCAGATAAGGAAGCAAATTCACATTGGGCGTACGGCACTTGTAGCGGTACTCCACTTGAGCAGCCGGAAAATGATGCAGCACCACCTGCATCATGGTGAATTTGTATAAATCGGTGTCAAGTAACGAGGTAATTATCATCGCAGCACAAAGAATGTTTTGGTTACCATAGCACAGAGCGCAGGCTTATTTGCATGAGCCTTTTGCCTCTATGCCTTAAAGACTGCTTTGCGCACAGGTCAATTCGGGCTTACCTGGATTTATTGGGTAAAATCGAACTATCTGATGTTGGAGCACTAAAATGACACATGTGGTTACCGAAAACTGTATTAAATGCAAATTTACCGACTGCGTAGATGTCTGTCCGGTAGATTGCTTCCGCGAGGGGGCCAACTTCCTGGTCATTGACCCGGACGAATGCATTGACTGCGCAGTTTGCGTACCAGAATGCCCGGCCAACGCCATTTTTGCCGAAGAAGACGTCCCGCAAGACCAAGTACAGTTCATTGCCCTGAACGCCGAACTTTCTCCCGAATTCGGCAGCATTAACCGTTCCAAGCAACCCTTGCCACAGGCCGACGACTGGAACGGCGTAGACGGCAAGCTACAACACCTGGAACGCTGAACACGCCTATTCGCAGCGCTATGCCAGATCATAAATACACCCGGGAAACCATCACCGACGTTAAGCAATGGGTTCCGCAGAAGCTGTTCTCGTTCTGTACGACCAAACCTGCTGCCTTTACCTTTACCCCGGGGCAATTTGCCAGGCTGGGTTTACCGCTGCAAGCCACTCCAGACGCCAAGCCGGAAATCTGGCGCGCCTACTCCATGGTCACCGCTCCGCAGCAGGATGGCCTGGAGTTCTACTCCATTGCGGTTCCAGACGGCGAATTTACACCGCGGCTTGCCCAGCTTCGTGTGGGCGACGCCATCTACATCGATAAGTCGGCTTTCGGCTTCCTGACACTGGATCGGTTCGAACCCGGCGGCAACTTATGGCTAATTGCAACGGGCACTGGGCTCTCGGCCTACCTTGCTTTGTTGCGAGATCCCAACACTTGGCTGTTGTTTAATCGCATCATATTGGTACACGGTGTGCGGCAGGCTGCAGAACTCGCCTACAGGGAAGAAATCCTCGACTGGGCGACCCACGGTCTTGTACCTTCCCCAGGTGAAAACTTAACCAAATTTGACTATTTACCGATTGCCACCCGCGAAGCGCTTGCCCATACTCCACAAGAAAGGATAACCACCCTGATAGCAAACGGGCAACTGGAAGCGCTGGCTAATTGTGCTCTTGACCCTGGCTCCTCGAAGGTCATGCTTTGCGGCAATCCCGATATGTTGCTTGAAGCCAGAAAACTTCTGACCGAGCGCGGTTTTGCCGTGGGACGGCGGGGAAACCCAGGCAATCTGGCGGTAGAAAACTACTGGTAATTCCAATGTTTTTGTGATTAGCTTATAACCAACTCCTGCTAATTCATTTATACATTTCGATACGCACGGCTACCCAGCCGGATTGATTGGCCCATCTTCAGCCCAGAATCATCCGCGGCCAATTCCCCAACAAAAACAATACTTTCACAGGGCTTTAATTATGCTGTACGACCTACATGAGCTTCAACGGTCTTTTTTAACGCCACTGGCTGCCTTCACCGACACCGGCTCCCAAATTTTTTCGCACCCCTATAGTCCATTTGCCTACACCCCGGTATCGCGCCAAATTGCCGCGACCTACGAACTGGTGCATCGCTTGGGCAAAGACTATGAAAAACCGGCGTGGGGCCTTGCCGACACCAAGATCGCCGGCAAGCAGGTAGCCGTCACAGAACAAACCGTATTGCACAAACCGTTCTGTAACCTGATCCACTTCAAGCGCGAACAAAGCGACAACCCCAACGGCGACCCTCGCATATTACTGACAGCCCCCTTGTCGGGCCACCACGCCACGCTATTGCGCGACACAGTACGCGCGCTACTGCCCAACCACGAGGTTTACGTCACCGATTGGATTGACGCCCGCATGGTTCCAGCAACGGCCGGCCCTTTCCATCTGAACGACTATGTAAAGTACGTACAAGAGTTCATACAGTTCCTGGGCCCCGATGTACACGTGGTATCAGTCTGTCAGCCAACAGTACCCGTCTTGGCCGCCATATCGCTAATGGCTGCCAATAATGACCCCTGCCTGCCGCGCAGCATGGTCATGATGGGAGGCCCCATCGATACTCGCGAGTCGCCCACGCAGGTTAACCGCCTGGCTACCACCAAGCCATACTCGTGGTTCGAAAACAACCTGATCCACCGCGTTCCTTCCCGCTTTCCGGGCGGCGGGCGGCCTGTGTATCCAGGATTCCTGCAGCACACTGGATTCGTTGCCATGAATCCCGACCGGCATTTGCGTTCTCACTACGATTTCTATCTGGATCTGCTCAAAGGCGACAACGACGACGCTGAAGCACACCGCCAGTTTTACGACGAATACAACGCCGTACTCGACATGCCTGCCGAGTTCTACCTGGACACCATAAAAGTCGTTTTCCAGGAACATCAATTGCCATCAGGAACCTGGGTAATCGATGGCCAAAAGGTAGACCCATCGGCCATTTCGTCGGTAGCGCTGCTGACCATCGAAGGCGAGTTCGACGACATTTCCGGGCAAGGGCAGACACGCGCTGCGCAAAAACTGTGCAGCGGCATCAGTCAGGAACGCAAGGAACACTACACCGCGCAGGGTTGCGGGCATTACGGCATTTTTTCGGGACGCCGCTGGCGCGAAACAATATGTCCTAAAATAGCTGCATTCATACGCCAATCCGCTTAAGAGCCTGGCTCTACCTATAGAAACCAGGGGCCCTCGCGGCCCCGGTTTTTTTCCTATGCCTTTAATGCCTCTTATCGACCGTATAGACGCAGTACTCCCCCAAACCCAGTGCACGAAATGCGGCTACGATGGCTGCCGCCCCTATGCGCAGGCCATTGCCAACGACGGTGAGGCAATCAATCGCTGCCCTCCTGGCGGGCAGGCCGGCATACAGACATTGGCCACGCTGCTGCAAACACCCGAACTGCCGCTGGACACTAGTTGCGGCGAACACCTGCCATTGATGGTTGCAGTCATCGACGAGCCCCATTGCATAGGCTGTACCCTGTGCATACAAGCCTGTCCGGTGGACGCCATCATCGGCGCCAACAAGCTAATGCACACGGTTCTTGCCGATAGATGTACTGGCTGCGATTTGTGCGTTGCCCCCTGTCCCGTGGACTGTATCGCCATGGTGCCTGCCTATAAAGAATGGACACCGGCGCTTGCCGACACCGCCCGCCAACACCATCAACAACGGCAGCACCGCCTCGACGCTCTGCATAGGGAATCATCCAGCCTGGCTGCCAAAACCTTGGCCAATAAAGCCCCACTGTCGCAGGCGGCCAGCATAGACGCTGCCAGCCGCCAGCAAGTCATAGCCGACGCACTAGCCCGCGCCCGCGCCCGGCGCCAAAAACAATGAATAACGCCAAACGCACCGAAATTTTCCAACGCCTGCAGGCCGCCAACCCCAACCCGACCACTGAGCTGGAATACGACAACACCTTCCAGCTGCTGATTGCCGTGATTCTTTCAGCCCAGGCCACCGATCGATCCGTAAACCTGGCTACACGCAAGTTTTTCCCGCAGCATGGCACGCCTGAAGGTCTGCTAGCGCTGGGCGTAGACGGCCTGGCCGATTACATCAAGACAATAGGCCTGTACAAAACCAAGGCCAGCAATGTGATCAAGACCTGCCAAATGCTGGTCGACCTATACCGCAGCCAGGTGCCGGACGATCGCGCAGCGCTTGAGTCGCTTCCCGGGGTGGGGCGCAAAACAGCCAACGTAGTACTGAATACCGCATTCGGTCACCCCACTATCGCGGTCGATACGCATATTTTCAGAGTTGCAAACCGCACCGGTATTGCTCCAGGCAAGAATGTCGTTGAAGTCGAAAGAAAGCTGGAAAAAGTCATTCCCAAGCCCTTTTTGCTGGACGCCCACCACTGGCTGATATTGCACGGCCGCTACATCTGCGTCGCCCGCAAACCGAAATGCCCACAATGCGGGATTTCCGATCTTTGCGAATACAAGCAAAAAACGCCAGCTAACTAACTAGGGTTTTCCATTTACCTATGAAAAACCCGCATGGCATTCTAGAAGCCATGCAATCATACTTCGCTCTTACCTTTCAATACTTTTCAAACCGACTGGTTGGTAATGAGCGAATACATCCTAGAAACCAAAAACCTGGTGAAAGAGTTCCGCGGCTTTGTGGCCGTGAGCGATGTCAATCTCCAGGTCAAACGCGGCACCATCCATGCTCTGATCGGACCTAACGGCGCGGGCAAGACTACCTGCTTTAACCTGCTGACCAAGTTCCTTACCCCTACCTCTGGAAAAATCTTTTTCGCGGACCAGGAAATCACCCATGAAAAGCCGGCGCAAATTGCACGGCGCGGCATTATCCGTTCGTTCCAGATCTCGGCCGTCTTTCCGCAGCTGACCGTACTGGAAAATGTGCGTATCGGCTTGCAACGGGGCACGGGGCTTTCCTTCCACTTCTGGCGCAGCGACAGTATTCTGTCCCGCCTGAACGACGCCGCCTACGAACTACTGAAAGAAGTCGACCTGGCCGAATACGCCAACGAACTCACCGTAAATCTGCCCTACGGGCGCAAGCGCGCCCTTGAAATCGCAACCACACTTGCCATGGAGCCCGAGCTCATGCTGCTTGACGAGCCTACGCAAGGCATGGGACACGAAGACGTCAGTCGCGTCACGCAATTGATTAAAAAAGTCAGCGTCGGTCGAACTATCCTTATGGTCGAACACAACATGAATGTCGTTTCTCAAATCGCCGACAAAATTACAGTGCTGGCGCGCGGCTCTGTACTGGCCGAAGGCAACTACCAAGAAGTATCCAGCAACGCCGCGGTCATGGAAGCCTATATGGGCACCACCGCCGGCGAACTCGAAGGAGCCCACGGATGAATACCGCTGCTCTTGAAATTACCGACTTGCACGCCTGGTATGGGGAATCCCACGTACTGCATGGCGTAAACCTCAATGTTGCGCCAGGCGAAGTCGTCACCCTGCTGGGGCGTAACGGATCCGGGCGCACCACCACGCTGCGCGCCATTCTGGGGCTGACGGGCTCACGTAAAGGGTCTATCCGCATCCAAGGCACAGAATCCATCAATCTGCCCACTTATCGCATTGCGCATCTGGGCATAGGCTACTGTCCCGAAGAGCGCGGCATCTTTGCCGGCCTGTCCTGCGAAGAAAACCTGCTGCTGCCGCCCACTGTCGGCGACACGCTGGGCGGCGGCATGTCGCTGGCCGAAATCTACGCCATGTTCCCCAATCTGGAAGAACGCAAGCATTCGCCAGGCACCCGCCTCTCCGGCGGCGAGCAGCAAATGCTGGCGGTGGCGCGTATTCTTCGCACCGGCGCCAACCTATTGCTGCTTGATGAAATTTCCGAAGGTCTGGCCCCCGTTATCGTGCAAGCCTTGGCGCGCATGATCACCGCCCTGAAAGCCAAGGGCTACACCATCATCATGGTCGAACAAAACTTCCGCTTTGCCGCACCACTGGCCGACCGCTTCTACGTCATGGAGCACGGCCAGATCGTCGAACAATTCAATTCCGCAGAACTACCCGCCAAACAAGACGTGCTTAACACGCTGCTAGGCGTCTAGACACCGAAAAACACCAAATAACAAGCACGACAACAACACCAGGAGACTCATACATGAAATTGCGCACACTATCCGCAGCATTTGTTCTAGCCGGCCTTACCATGGCTGCCCCTGGGCAAGCAGCAGGCATCTCCGACGACGTCATTCGCATCGGCTTCATTACAGACATGTCTGGCTTATATTCCGATATCGACGGACCTGCCGGCGCCGAAGCCATACGCATGGCCATCGCAGACGCCGGTGGCGAGATCAACGGAAAAAAGATCGAACTGCTGGTGGCTGATCATCAGAATAAAGCCGACATTGCGTCATCGCGCGCACGCGAATGGTTTGACGAAAAGCAACTTGACGTCCTGATCGGCGGTACCAGTTCAGGCACTGCCCTGGCTATGGCCGGTGTTGCCGCCGAAAAGAAAAAACCCTTCATCTCTGTTGGCGCTGGCTCATCCGACCTTACCAACTCTCAGTGCACACCCTACACCGTTCACTATGCCTACGACACCATTGCGCTAGCCCGCGGCACAGGTTCCGCAGTCGTCAAGAACGGCGGCAAGTCCTGGTTTTTCCTGACGGCCGATTATGCCTTCGGCCACGCACTTGAGCGCGATACCGCCGCCGTTGTGAAAAAAGCAGGCGGCACCGTGCTGGGTGCCGTCAGGGCTCCGCTTAGCACATCCGACTTCTCATCTTTCATGCTGCAGGCACAGTCCTCGGGCGCCAAGATTCTTGGCCTGGCCAATGCCGGCGGCGACTTCATCAACTCGGTCAAGGCTGCCAAAGAGTTCGGCGTAACAAACACCATGAACCTGGCCGGTTTGCTGGTGTTCATCAACGACGTGCATGCACTGGGCCTGGAAAATACGCAAGGCCTCTACCTGACCAGCGGCTGGTACTGGGACAAAGATGACGCCTCACGCAAATGGGGAGAACGCTTCTTTGAAAAAAACAAACGCATGCCATCGTTTCTGCAAGCGGGTGATTACTCAGCTGTCGATTTCTACCTGAAGGGCGTCAAGGCTAGCGGCACCGACGATGCCGACACCATCATGAAATGGATGAAGTCCACCAAAATCAACGACTTCTTCGCCACTAACGGCTATATACGCGAAGATGGCCGCATGATTCACGACATGTACCTCATGCAAGTCAAGAAGCCATCCGAATCCAAACGGCCTTGGGACTACTACAACACCATAGAAACCTTGCCAGGTGACCAAGTCTACGCCTCGCTCGCAGAGTCGACTTGCAAACTCGTCAAAAAATAAACTTACTTTCGCTATAAATAGCAATGCTCCAGGCAACACGCGGGAGCATTGCTGCTATTGCTCTGCACATATTCGCCTCGTCATGGATTTCCTACACATATGACTGAAATATTCGGCATACCCATCCAGGCCTTGCTCGGCCAGCTGTTGCTGGGCTTGGTCAATGGATCGTTTTACGCAGTACTTTCGCTCGGCCTTGCTGTGATATTCGGTCTGCTTAATATCATCAACTTCGCGCACGGCGCGCTCTACATGCTGGGCGCCTTTCTGGCCTGGATGGGCCTGCAATACCTGGGCCTGAACTACTGGGTCATGCTGGTTCTGACCCCCCTGGTGGTGGGCGTGATCGGCATTATTATCGAACGCACATTGATACGGCACCTGTACAAGCTGGATCACTTATATGGCCTGTTGCTTACCTTCGGGATCACATTACTCGTAGAGGGGGTATTCCGCAGCATATACGGCGTCTCCGGACAGCCCTACTCCACTCCCGCCCTGCTGCAAGGCGGCGTTAATCTCGGATTCATGTATCTGCCCATCTATCGCGGCTGGGTCGTCGTGGCATCGCTGGCTGTGTGCTTTGCCACGTGGTTCATGATTGAAAAAACCCGTCTGGGGGCCCTGCTGCGCGCCGGCACCGAAAACCCCAAACTGGTCGAAGCCTTCGGCGTGAACGTACCTTTGGTCGTGACCCTGACCTACGGCTTTGGCGTGGGGCTTGCCGGTTTTGCCGGCGCCCTGGCAGCCCCCGTCATGCAGGTCTCGCCGCTGATGGGCTCGAACCTGATCATCGTCGTTTTTGCCGTGGTCGTTATCGGCGGCATGGGCTCGATCATGGGTTCCATCCTGACCGGGCTGGGGCTGGGCGTCATCGAAGGCCTAACCAAAGTCTTCTGGCCCGAAGCTTCAAATACCGTCGTCTTTATCATCATGGTCATTGTTTTACTGCTACGCCCCGCAGGCCTCTTTGGGAAAGAAAAATGAATCGTCAATTAATAGGCTATTTACTGGTTGCGATCATCATTGCCCTGCTGCCGGCCATGGGGGCCTACCCCATCTTTGTCATGAAGGTCATGTGCTATGCCCTTTTTGCCTGCGCTTTCAACCTGTTGCTGGGCTATACCGGGCTCTTGTCCTTTGGCCACGCGGCCTTTCTGGGCGGCGCTGCCTACGCCACCGGCCACTCGCTCGCTGTCTGGGGCCTGCCCACCTTGGCGGGGCTGCTTTTTGGCACCGGCGTGGCTGCCGTCCTGGGGTTGAT
>DATJCP010000375.1:0-5055 GCA_035514715.1 Candidimonas sp. | reverse complement strand
GCCAGCAAGCGCCGCAGCTTTTCGAAGGGGTAGGGATGAAGAGCACTTAATCGAGGATTCATGGCTGCTGCAGCTAAGTAGTAAGCTGGCGATTTTAGCAGGCCGTTTTGCCAAGCGCTTGATGTTTTCTGATATCTGTTTTCACCGGCCAGGACTTGCATCCGGTGTTGCGCCAGGCGGCGCAAAACATAAATAGATGGTGCGAACGGAGAGACTCGAACTCTCACACCTCTCGGCGCCAGAACCTAAATCTGGTGCGTCTACCAATTCCGCCACGTTCGCATGTAAGGAAGCCAGTAAGTATAGCCCGAGTCATTTTTTTTTGCAACTGGCTGGCCGGGTCGTTCAAATTATCCCGCGCTGCGCCCAATCTTTTTGGGTTTTCGCATCAATGCCCAATGCGTCCAGTACCGCGGCGGTGTCTTGCCCCAGCTTTGGCGCCTTGCGGCGAATTTCCCCCGGCGTGTCGCCAAGTTTGGGAACGATGCCAGGCAATTTGACCGGAGTACCGTCGTCAAGCTGGCTATCCAATATCATGTCGCGCGCCTTGTAATGTGGGTCGGCGCAGATATCGGCAATGTCGTAGATACGTCCGGCGGGTATGCGGGCGTCGTGCAGTGCGGCCAGCACCTGTTCCAGCGTATGGGTTTCCGTCCAGGCCCCGATGGCCGAATCAATAGTAAGCGCGTGCTGCGCGCGGCCGTCATTATGTGCGTAGTCGGCATTTTCGGCCATCTCCGGGCGTCCGATCACAGCCATAAGGCGCTTGAAAATGCTGTCACCGTTTCCGGCGATCAAAGCGTATTTGCCATCGGCGCATAGGTAGGCGTTGCTGGGGGTAATGCCGGGCAGGGCGCTGCCGGAGGGTTGACGCACCGCATTAAATACGGCGTATTCGGGCAGCAGGCTTTCCATCATATTGAAGACGGATTCGTACAGAGCGACGTCTATCGTCTGGCCCTGGCCGCCATTTTGTTCACGATGACGCAATGCCAGCAGCACGCCGATGACGCCATGCAGTGCGGATAGGGAGTCGCCTATGGATACGCCTACCCGTACAGGAGGGCGCCCAGGTTCGCCGCTAAGGTGGCGCAATCCTCCCATGGCTTCGCCCACTACGCCGAAGCCCGGCCGATCGCGGTAGGGGCCTGTTTGGCCGTAGCCTGAAACCTGCAGCATGATTAGGCCGGGGTTGATGGCATGTAGGGTTTCCCATCCTAGCCCCCAGCCCTCCAGAGTTCCCGGGCGGAAATTCTCGACCAGCACATCGGCGGTCTTGACCAGTTTGCGTATGACTTCCTGGGCTTCGGGTTGGCGCAGGTCCAGCGTTACGGATTGCTTGTTGCGTGACTGAACTTCCCACCATACCGAGGTGTCGTCATGCAGTAAGCGCCATTTGCGCAAGGGATCGCCCGTTTTCGGAGGCTCTATTTTTATCACCTCGGCGCCGAATTCTCCCAGCATTTTGGCGGCGAATGGGCCTGCAATGAGCTGTCCAAGTTCAAGTACGCGGATGCCGCTAAGAGGTTTGAGCATGAGAAAAAAAGAGTCCGTAAGTTAATAAACCGGCGGTTCGCCTGGCGGGCGCCGCTTGAAGCGGCGATGCACCCAATAGTACTGGTCGGGAATGAGCCGGATTTGCTCTTCCAGAAACTGATTGATGCGCAAGGCGTCGGCGGTTGGATCCCCGCAAGGGAAGTCTTTCAGCGCTTCGAATATGGTTAGTTTATAGCCGGTGTAGTTTGGCGCAACCGTGGCAACGAATGGCACGACTCTTGCCCGGCCAAGTTGAGCCAGACGCGAGACGGCGGTAATGGTGCAGGCCTGCACGCCGAAAAATGGCACGAATACCGAATCGCGCAAGCCGAAGTCCATGTCTGCGGCAAGCATGATGGGTTTGCCGGATTTGAGCACTTTCAGTATCTCGCGGCCGCTGCCGTTGCGGGGTATCATTTCCGTGCCGAAACGCGAGCGCTGCTTGCAGGCGATGCTATCTGTAACCTGGTCTGACATTGGCGTGTATATCGACGCTACAGGGTGTAGCGTCGAATAAAACATGCAGCCCGCTTCTATCGCCGCAAAATGAAAGCCCAGAAAGATGGTGGGCTGTTCGTAGCTGTCTTGCAGTTCGATTGCGCTATCAAGCTGGACCAGCTTCGATATTTCCTCGGCGCTGCCGTACCACTGTATGCCTCGCTCCAGATAGCTGCGGATGACGTGGCGAAATGTCGATCGCGCCAATGCGTCACGCTGTGCTTCGGTTTTTTCGGGAAAGCACAACCGCAAGTTGGTTTGCAGAATGTGTTTTCGTCTGCTGGGGATGCGATAGAGCAGGGAGCCCAGGGCTTCGCCGGTTCGGGCGACGAGTCCATAGGGAAGCAAGGATAGCGTGCGAAGCAAGCCCGACGTCAGTTTGTTTTGGATGTTGTTATTCATCAGTGGGGGCGCTATTTAGAGGCGCCCATGGGCGTGATAGTCGAAGGGGGTAGTTGGGTTTCCGTAGCGTTCAATGCTAACACGCTGGCACTTTACAGCCACTGAATTGGCGGTTTGGCGGCCTGAATGCGCTTGCTTTTCAAATCAGGCTATAGTTAAAGACAGGAGCCGTTACATTGAAGCTGTCAGTTTCCGGTAAAATGTCGTGTTCATTTGTTCAATTACTCATTTAAATAGGTCCCTAATGCAGCCTGTGGTTGAAATATTGTCCGGCCTGGAGCGCCGTGTTGATCTGGTCGTGTCGATCGCCGACGTCGAAAAAGAAGTCCAGGCTCAACTCAAGCGCGTCGCACGCACCGCCAAAGTCCAAGGCTTTCGCCCAGGGAAGGCTCCGCTATCCCTGATCGAGCGCAGTCATGGGCCTGGTATTCGCTACGACGTAATTAATACCGAAGTGGGTCGCTCGCTTGATAAAGTTATTGGCGAATCCAAGTTGCGCGTCGCTGGTACGCCCAATCTTGAGCCCAAGACTGAAGGCGTCGAAGACGGCGTGATGGCTTTTTCGGCCACCTTCGAGGTTTACCCTGAAGTTGCCGTTCCCGATCTCGGCGCCTTGCAAGTCAAGCGCGCCAATGTCCAGGTCGGCGATGCCGAAGTGCAGCGCACTATCGATATCCTGCGCAAGCAGCGCGCCAGCTACGAAGCCAGCGAAGGCCGCGAAGCCCAGGACGATGACCGCGTAACGCTAGACTTCGCCGGCACCATCGACGGTGTTGCCTTCGACGGCGGTACTGCAGAAAAATTCCCCTTCGTTTTGGGTCAGGGCCGCATGTTGCCTGAATTCGAAACGGCTGTGCGCGGCATGAAAGCGGGCGAATCCAAAACATTCCCCCTGAATTTCCCTGAAGAATACGGTAGCAAAGAAGTCGCTGGCAAAACAGCCGAATTCAAAATCACCGTAACGGAAGTCGCTCAGCCCGTCTTGCCAGAAATGGATGCTGAATTCGCCAAGTCTTTGGGTCAGCCTGAAGGTGACGTCGAAAAGCTGTTGGCCGATGTGCGCGCCAATATCGAACGTGAAGTCAAGGCGCGCGCCCAGGCTCGCACCAAAGCCAGCGTCATGGACGCCCTGGTTGCTGCATGCTCGTTCGACGTGCCCAAGTCCTTGGTCGAAAACGACGCCCAGGGCCGTGTTGCCGCAGCCCGCGAAGAGCTCAAGCAGCGCGGTGTGCCTAATGCCGACTCCATGCCTATCCCGGCCGAAGCGTTCAGCGCTGAATCCGAGCGCCGCGTGCGTCTGGGTCTGTTGGTTTCCGAACTTGTTCAAAGCGCCGATCTTCAGGCCAAGCCAGAACAGGTCCGTACTCGCATCGAAGAGTTCGCCCAAAACTACGAGCAACCTGCTCAAGTCGTAGCCTACTATCTTTCCGACCGTCAGCGTCGCGCCGAAATCGAAGCCATCGTGCTTGAAGACAATGTCGTGGAACACGTATTGTCCAAAGCCCAGGTTGCCGACGAGGACGTCGCTTTCGACGAACTCATGGGGACCAACTAAATGTCACGATTTACCGATTTTTACGCCTCGATGTATGGTGGTGACTCGGTGACCCCAACGGGGTTGGGCTACGTGCCCATAGTGATTGAACAATCGGGCCGTGGCGAGCGGTCCTACGACATCTACTCGCGCTTATTGCGCGAGCGCATCATTTTCTTTGTCGGGCCGGTCAACGACCAGTCCGCCAATCTGGTGGTTGCACAGTTGTTGTTCCTTGAATCCGAGAACCCCGATAAAGATATCTCGCTGTATATCAATTCCCCGGGCGGCTCGGTATATGCGGGCTTGGCTATCTACGACACCATGCAGTTCGTCAAGCCTGATGTATCTACTTTGTGCACGGGCATAGCCGCCAGCATGGGTGCGTTTTTGCTAGCAGCAGGTACCAAGGGCAAGCGCTACACCTTGCCTAATTCCCGCATCATGATCCACCAGCCGTCGGGTGGGGCGCAAGGGCAGGCTTCCGACATTCAAATTCAGGCTCGTGAAATTCTCAGCCTGCGTGAACGTCTGAACACCATCCTGGCCTTGAGCACAGGCCAACCCGTCGAGCGCATTGCCGAAGACACCGAACGTGATAACTTCATGTCGGCCGAAGATGCGGTATCGTATGGTTTGGTAGATAAGTTACTGGTCTCGCGTACCGATAAAGAGTAAGTGGAACCAGCCGGTCGGTGAACGCATTGCGCGTTCACCGGTTATTACCCGACAGGGCGAAATCCCTGTCCACTGAACTGAACGAAGAGTTTTATGCCCGAAAAAAAAGGATCGGCGGACGATAAGACGTTGCAGTGCTCGTTTTGCAATAAAAACCAGCATGAAGTGCGCAAGCTTATCGCCGGACCCTCGGTTTTTATTTGCGATGAATGTATCGATCTTTGCAACGATATCATTCTCGAGGAAACGCAAGAAGCGGCTCGCGATGCGATCCGCAATGAATTGCCCACGCCGCACGAAATCAAAAGTTTTCTTGATGGCTATGTTATCGGGCAAGATACTCCCAAGCGTACGCTGGCCGTGGCGGTTTATAACCACTACAAGCGCATACGCTATGGCGATGTCAA
>DATJCP010000374.1:0-20195 GCA_035514715.1 Candidimonas sp. | reverse complement strand
ATTTGGTGCGCAGCCGGGTTGAAGCATTGGATTGTGCATGGGTAGACATAGGGCGACCTTCAGGAGCGGAATAAACGGGAATATTGGGTTTCGTGCCGAGACGAAAGTATGGCGAACTGCGGCGCCAGGGTGTAGACCCGTGGCGGAGTCTGGGCGGCCCTGTCCAGGGCATCGTCGCACACGGCGGGTATGTATTGGCGGACCTGGTTCAAAATGCGCTGGCCGGCCATTTGACCCAGCGGTACGGTTTTAATGGCCGCCATCACCTGGTTTTCAAGCCAGCCGAACAGGTAGGCGGCAAGCCCGGCGCTTTTATCGACGCCCAGGGCATGCGCTGCATAGGTATGTGCGGTAGGCAAAGTAACAATAGCTTGTTCAAGCAGGTAGCCGCGCGCATCCGCATCGCCCCAATTCAGATCGGTGGCCAGTTTCACCAAGGACCAGCCCATTTGCTCGGTTTCTTGGCGTATTTCCTGGGTTTCCCGGGATGCGTGGAACCATCTGTTCCAGTGTGTAAGCTGTTTCCAATCGGCCTTGGCCCAGCCATCGAACAGCAAGGCCCACACGGGCGCCTCGCATTGCGCTATGACCAGTTCCAATTGCTGTCGAATCCATTCGCCGGCACTGGCTTCGTCGCTGACGATGTTCAGGTCTACGGCAGCCTCAAAGCCCTGGGAATAGCTATAACCGCCTATGGGCAGGGCAGGGGACGAGAGCTGCAGCAGAGCGGTAAGTTGGCGGGTTTCCATGCGCCGCGCTTACTTGTCTGTAGGCTTGTGGTGGTGCCCGTGATGATGCGAGCAGTTGCCATGATCATGCGTATGGTCGTGGTCGTGGCCGTGTGAGTGATCGTGACTGTGTGGATGCTCGTGGCCATGTGAATGGCCGTGATGTTCATGGCTGCCGTGATCGTGGTCGTGCACAGCATCGTCGGGGCCGGTATGCGCGGCATAAGCGGCCTGCGCCAGGGCGTAGTCTTCGGCGAAGGTTTCGTCATGGCCGTGTTTGTGGCCGCCGCCGTAGGCGCCAGCATCGGGCTCGAAGGGCTCATCGACCTGTTCGACCTTTACGCCGCCAAGTTGCCGCAGCATGTCGACCAACACCGGGTCGTATTCCAGCTGCAGGTAGTTGGCGCCGACCTCGACCAGGATGTGGCGGTTGCCAAGATGGTAGGCGGCGCGGGTCAGTTGCTGCGCATTCTGCGCTGTGACCCTTAAAACGGATTCGATAGCCGCCTGGACGGCAATGAGCTTGCCATCTTCAGCAACCAAGATATCTCCGTGCCGCAAGACGGTGCCTTGGTTCAAAACCAGGCCGACCGATTCGCCGTTGTCCAGGGTTATTTTTTGTCGGCTGCGACGGCGCAGATCGAAAGGCAGGATGGCCTTGGGGGCGTTGGCGACTAATGTCTTGGCAAGGCTGGCGCCTTGCAAGTGTTTTTTGATGATGCGCATGACTAGAATAGAAAATAACGTTGTGCCATAGGCAGTATTTTTGCGGGCTCGCAGCTTAAAAGCCTGCCGTCGGCCAAGACCTGATAGGTCTCAGGGTCGACAGTGATGTGTGGCAGCCAGTTGTTGTGCACCATGTCTTTCTTGCCAACGGTGCGGCAGCCATAAACCCCTTCCAGTGTTTTGGTCAAACCCAAGGCGTGGACAGCAGGGTTTGCCATTCCTGCTTGCGACAAGAAGGTCAGAGAGGTTTTCACTGCCTTGCCGAAGCTGGCCCACATGGGGCGGAAGTGCACGGGTTGGGGCGTGGCAATCGAAGCGCCTGGGTCGCCGACCGCGGCGGCGGCAATCATGCCGCCTTTAAGCACCATGTTGGCTTTCACACCGAAAAACGCGGGGCGCCAAAGCACCAGGTCGGCCAGCTTGCCGACTTCGATAGACCCGACCTTGTGGGCAATGCCATGGGCCAGGGCTGGATTGATGGTGTATTTGGCGATGTAGCGTTTAATGCGCTGGTTGTCGGCACGGGCGCTGTCGCCCTCCAGTGCGCCTTGCTGCATTTTCATCTTGTCTGCCGTTTGCCAGGTGCGCAAAACGACTTCGCCCACGCGGCCCATGGCCTGCGAGTCGGAGCTCATGATGGAAAATGCGCCCAGGTCGTGCAGTATGTCTTCGGCCGCAATGGTTTCGCGGCGGATGCGGCTTTCAGCGAATGCGACGTCTTCTGCAATAGAAGGATCCAGGTGATGGCACACCATCAACATGTCCAGATGCTCGTCTATGGTGTTAGTTGTAAACGGCATGGTGGGGTTGGTCGATGCCGGCAAGACATTGGGCATGCCGGCCGCCCGGATGATGTCGGGGGCGTGGCCGCCGCCTGCGCCTTCAGTGTGGAACGAATGTATGGTGCGGCCCTTGAAGGCTGCGAAAGTGTCTTCGACGAAGCCGGATTCGTTCAGGGTGTCGCTATGGATAGCTACTTGTACGTCGGTTTCTTCGGCAACAGTCAGGCAGGTATCGATGGACGACGGGGCGCAGCCCCAGTCTTCGTGCAGCTTTAGCCCGATGGCGCCCGCTTCGACCTGTTCACGCAAGGGGGCAGGGGCGCTGGCATTGCCTTTGCCCAGCAAACCAATGTTGATGGGAAAGGCATCCAGTGCTGAAAGCATGGAATGAATATGCCAGGGCCCGGGCGTGCAGGTGGTGGCCATCGAGCTGGTGGTTGGCCCTGTGCCGCCGCCTATCAATGTAGTGGTGCCGGTAGCCAGCGCTTCATCAATTTGCTGCGGGCAGATAAAGTGGATGTGAGTGTCGATGGCGCCCGCGGTAATGATCATGCCTTCACCGGCGATCACTTCCGTGGCGGGCCCCACCACAATCGTGATGCCGGGTTGGATATCGGGGTTGCCTGCTTTGCCTATGCCAGAAATCAAGCCGTTCTTGATGCCGATATCGGCTTTCACAATACCGGTGATGGCATCGATGATCAGAGCATTGGTAACAACGGTATCGACGCAATCGGCGCTTAGGCGCTGGCTTTGTCCCATACCGTCGCGGATGACTTTGCCGCCGCCGAACTTGACCTCTTCGCCGAATATGGTGAAGTCTTTTTCGACTTCAGCCAGCAATTGTGTGTCGGCAAGACGGATGCGGTCGCCAACGCCATTGACGACGGTGGGGCCGAACATTTCGGTATAGGCACGACGTGAAATAGCTACCATTACAGGGCTCCCATGATGTCGCCGTTAAACCCATAGACGAGGCGGTCGCCTGCCAGTTCCACCAGTTCGACAGTGCGTTTCTGGCCGGGCTCGAAACGCACAGCCGTGCCGGCGGCAATGTTCAGGCGAAAGCCGCGGGCGGCTTGGCGATCGAAATCCAGCGCCGTATTGACTTCGGCAAAATGGTAATGGGAACCGATTTGCACGGGGCGATCGCCGGTGTTGATGACATCGACCATGCAAGTGGTGCGCCCGACGTTGAGTTCGATCTCGCCGGATTCGGGAATGATTTCACCAGGTATCATTTTGCTTGTCCTATGGAGTATGAGGGCGTTGGATGTTGGTGTTTTATTCAGGCGGCGGAAGTGAACAGCACAATTCCGTAGGCGGCAATGCCGGCGCCGGTTAGGCGGGTAAGCCATTGCCCGTGCTGCTTAAGCGCGAAGCCGCCGATCAGTCCAGTTATGTGCAGAGCCAGTGTGCTGAGCATGAAACCGGCGATGAATGCCGTTGCGCTAGCGCCCGCTGGCAGCTCGGCCCCGTGGGCCAGCCCGTGGAACATGGCAAAAAAGCCCACCAGTGCGGCGCCCGCCCAGTTGGGCAAGGAAATGCGGCTGGCAAGCAAAAGCCCCAATACAAATAACGACGCCATGATCATGGGTTCGACGGCAGGCAGGGTCAGGCCTGCAATACCGGCGAGTGCGCCAGCCAGCAGCAAGCACAGGAAGCTTATGGGCGTCCAGGCAGCTTGCTTGATGCTGTCGTGAGTCAGGGCTGCCCACATGCCTACGGCCAGCATGGCCAGCAAATGGTCGAAGCCGGTCAGAGGATGCAGCAAGCCCGATGCAAACATATTGCCGACGGCTTCTTCGCCGTGTCCGGGGTGTGCCAGGGCAGCAGTGGAAATCAGGGCCAGTCCGATAGTACCGGCGGCCATTGCGCTGATTGTACGAATAGGAGTAGATGTAGACATAGTCAATTCCAATGGAGAGTGGAACGTCGCGGTTTATGTTGTTGCGACGCTTAAATAATGGGGTGATGTACGGTAATGAGCTTGGTGCCGTCGGGGAAGGTGGCTTCCACTTGTATGTCGGCAATCATTTCCGGGATGCCTTCCATGACGTCGTCGCGCGTCAGAATGGTGGTGCCGTAATGCATCAGGTCGGCAACGCTGCGGCCGTCGCGCGCGCCCTCCATGAGTTCGGCTGTAATCAGCGCGATGGATTCGGGGTAGTTCAATTTAACGCCGCGTGCTTTGCGCCGTTCTGCCAGCAGGGCAGCCGTAAAAATAAGCAATTTGTCTTTTTCGCGTGGGGTGAGATCCATTGCTTTATTCCTTATGTAAGAAAGACGATTACTTGAAAAATCTATGTGTT
Source organism: Candidimonas sp. (assembly GCA_035514715.1). GTDB lineage: Bacteria > Pseudomonadota > Gammaproteobacteria > Burkholderiales > Burkholderiaceae_B > Pollutimonas. The sequence continues at coordinate 15,647 of DATJCP010000374.1, read as the reverse complement.
CCAGAGGCGCAGATAGGCGCCCTTTTTATCGAGTATCAAAGGACGCAGCAGCATCCAAAGCTCAATCAGCAGACGTTTTACGTCTTGGGTATGGGTGCCCAGTACCCGGATCAGGCTAAGCCCCTGATCGTTATTCAGGGGAATATGCGTAAGCCCTGCACGTAAGCTGTCGTTCCATGGCAAGCATAATGCCAATTGGTCGGTTTGTTCGGTATTCAGTGCGGGCCCGAACGCCCAAAGCGTGGCCAGCGCAGAAAAACCCGCCAGGCCGTTGGCACTGCCGCGCAAAGCGCTATCGGCGTGCAGCTCGCCAGCATCGAGCCATATGGGCTGATCATCCAGCCAGAGTTCAGTGTTCAGCAACACCCGTCCCTCATCCCAGTGGCCTGCTTTGCTGATGCTGCCCAGTTGGGTAATTTCCCAGCCTATTGTGCGAGCGCCTGTTTGCATATGCAAGTGGGTGCTTGTCGAGGCGTTGGCCTGTTCAAAGAAAATATTCTCTTGCGGCAGCCAATCCAGAAGAGCGTCGGCAGCCAGGTGCAGATGGATATGCTGCGCCGAATGGCGGCCATTGGCCTTGTACCAGCGCGTGGCGCCAGGGTTGTTCACTAATGCGTGGGCGCCAGCCTGCACGTTTACGTCTATCGACAGGGTATCCCCGCCGGCGATGCCCGAAGGCGGATGCAGGACCGTAACGTGGCAGACTTCGGGGCCCTCGGGATAGAGCGCCTTCTGAACCAATAATGGCCCTTCATGCCGACGTTCTGATAATACGGTTTTCTGGAGGCCCTGCCGTGAGAATGAGAGCACCAGTTTGGCGTGCCATTCATTCAAAGGTGCGATCATAGGGCTCGATTAAATTATGTAGTTGTTTGTTTCTAAAGGACTTTAGATGTTGAAGGCTGGATTCTACGCTAGTCGGGCTAAACCGACAAATGCCGGCGCACTTCGTCGCTGCCGATAAGCGATTTGTCGCCTGCGGCGACGACTTCGCCGCGCGACAAAACGACAAATTGGTCGGCCAGTTCGCGGGCAAAATCAAAGTATTGTTCGCACAGCAAAATGCCGATATCGCCGCGTTGACGTAGCAGGTGTATGACTTTGGCGATATCCTTGATGATAGATGGCTGTATCCCTTCTGTGGGTTCGTCCAGGATGATCAGTTTGGGGTCCGCCGCCAAGGCTCGCGCAATGGCCAGTTGCTGCTGCTGGCCGCCCGAAAGATCGCCTCCGCGGCGATTCAGCATGTCCTTTAATACAGGAAATAGTTCGAAGATTTCGCCCTTGATGCGGCGGGCGGCCGATGCGGGTTTGGTCGCCATGCCCATCAGGATGTTTTCTTCGATTGTCAGTTGCGAAAATATGTCGCGTCCTTGCGGAACATAGGCAATCCCTAGTGCGGCGCGCTGGTGCGGCGCCAAGCGGGTAATGTCGATGTCGTTAAGCAGGATGCGGCCCGACGCAACCGGCAGCACGCCCATCAGGCATTTCAGCAGCGTTGTTTTGCCTACGCCATTGCGGCCAAGCAAGGCCAGGCAGTCGCCTTGTTTCAGCGACAACGATACATTACGCAGGGTGTGGCTGCCGCCGTAATATTGATTGATAGTTTGTACGTCCAGCATGTCAGCGCCCCAGGTAAACGTCAATGACACGCTGGTCGGCCTGGACATGCGCCATGGTTCCTTCGGCCAGCACGGATCCTTCGTGCAACACAGTGACTTTGCCTTGACCGGCGATACTGGCAACGAAATCCATGTCGTGTTCCACCACCATCAATGAGTGGCGCCCCTTCAATTCGTTCAGCAGTTCGCCGGTACGCTCGGTTTCAGCGTCCGTCATACCTGCCACAGGTTCGTCTAGCAATAGCAACTGCGGTTCCTGCATCAGCAGCATGCCTATTTCCAGCCATTGCTTTTGTCCATGCGACAGTAAACCGGCAGGACGCCAAACCTCGTGTTTTAACCGTATCAACTCCAGCGTTGCTCCGATGGAGTCGGCTTGTTCGCCCGTCAGTTTCGCAAATAGCGTGGGCTTGACGCGCTTGTCGGTTTTCATGGCGAGCTCCAGGTTTTCAAAAACACTATGGTTTTCGAACACCGTGGGCCTTTGAAATTTCCTGCCTATGCCGGCGTGCGCGATTTCAGCCTCAGTGAGCCTGGCCAGGTCGATGTTCTGGCCAAAGAAGGCCGTGCCCGACGTTGCCGCGGTTTTTCCGGTGATGACATCCATCATCGTTGTCTTGCCGGCGCCATTGGGGCCGATGATGCAGCGCAATTCGCCGACCCCGATATCCAGGGTCAGCTTGTTCAGCGCCTTGAAGCCATCGAAACTGACCGTGATATCGTCCAGATACAGGATCACGCCATGGCGGGTGTCTGCTTGCCTCATGATGTTTTCCTTGTGGAGCAACGTGCCGCGACTCGACGCGCCAGGCCAACAATGCCTTGCGGTAAAAATAGGGTCGTCAGTATGAAAATCAGGCCCAACGCATAGAGCCAGAATTCGGGCATCACGCTGGTGAACCAGGTCTTGAGCCCGTTGACCGCTCCGGCTCCGATGATGGGACCTATCAATGTGCCCCGGCCGCCAGTGGCCACCCAAATCACCATTTCTATCGATGTTTCGGTCGACATTTCGCCAGGGTTGATAATTCCCACTTGAGGAACGTACAGCGCGCCTGCAATACCGCACATGATGGCCGACACCGTCCAGATAAATAGCTTGAAGCCCAGGGGGTCGTAGCCGATAAAGCGTAACCGGCTTTCGGCATCGCGCACCGCCATCAGCACGCGTCCCAGCTTGGAGCGGGTAATGGCGCGCGCAAGTATCAACGAGCCCGCGAGCACGGCCAATGTTACCCAGTAGAGCGCTGCACGGGTGCCGGGCGCCGTGATGTCAAAGCCGAGTATCCGCTTGAAATCGGTGAAGCCGTTATTGCCGCCAAAACCGGTGTCGTTGCGAAAGAAAAGCAACATGGCGGCGAATGTCATGGCCTGGGTAATGATGGAAAAGTACACGCCCTTGATACGGGAGCGAAATGCAAAGTAGCCGAAAATGAACGCCAGCACGCCAGGGACTACAACGGCCAGCAATATTGCATACGGAAAGTGATCGGTAAATGCCCAATACCAGGGGTATTCCTTCCAGTCCAGAAAAACCATGAAATCGGGTAGATGGCTTTGATACACACCATCCTGGCCTATGGCGCGCATAAGATACATGCCATGGGCATAGCCGCCCAGCGCAAAGAAAACGCCGTGTCCCAGCGATAGAATCCCGGCATAACCCCATACCAGATCCAGCGCCAGCGCCGCCATGGCATAACACATGAACTTGCCCAGCAGCGCCACGGCATAAGACGAAATATGCATGGGATGGCCGTCAGGAAACGCCAGGTTCAGCCACGGCAATAGCGCCAGTACGGCCGTTGCCACCAACAGGCTTACCCACGCTGCGGGGGAAAATAACTGCTGCCGAACTCGCAGTTCGCCTGGCACAGATGAGGTAGGCGCGGCAGTCATTCGACACTCCTTCCGCGCGGGGCAAACAGTCCTTGAGGACGTTTTTGAACAAACAGCACAATAAGCGCCAGGATAGTGATTTTGGCCATGACGGCACCTGCCCAGGGTTCAAGAAATTTGTTGATGCTGCCCAGGCCTATCGCGGCAATGACGGTGCCTGCCAACTGGCCGACTCCGCCTAATACGACAACCATGAAAGAATCTACTATGTAGCTACGTCCAAGGTCGGGGCCAACATTGCCCAGCTGGGACAGCGCCACGCCGCCCAAGCCGGCAATACCGGAACCCAGGCCGAAGGCCAGCATGTCGACATGGCCGGTTGGGACGCCAACACAGTCGGCCATACGACGGTTTTGGGTAATGGCTCGGACAAACAGTCCCAGTCGCGTGTGATTCAGCAACAGCCATACGAAGAAGATCACCAGCAAGGCAAATGCAATGATGACAAGGCGGTTGTAGCTCAGCACCAATCCGCCCATCAGGGTAATACCGCCGGACATCCAGGATGGATTGCTGACTTCGACGTTCTGCGCACCGAAAAGCGTCCGTACTGTTTGCATCAGGATCAGGCTGACTCCCCAGGTGGCAAGCAAGGTTTCAAGCGGTCGGCCGTACAGCCATCGAATTACTGTGCGCTCAAGCGCCATGCCTACGCAGGCTGTGATCAGGAAGGCCATGGGCACCGCGGCAATTACATACCAATCTATCCATGCCGGGGCAAATTGCCGGAAGAGCCATTGCGCCATGTAGGTAACGTAGGCGCCTATCATCAGAAGTTCGCCATGGGCCATGTTGATCACGCCCATCAGGCCGAATGTAATCGCCAGGCCCAGCGCGGCCAGCAGCAGGATGCTACCCAGGCTGATGCCGTAGAACAGGTTGCCGGCCCATTCGATTTTGCTTAAATGGCGGTCAATGCGTGTGAGGGCTGTTGCGGCTGCTGCGCGTACCGTTGCGTCGGGTTCGGCGTACACGCCGTTGGCGTCCATGGCCAGCATTCCGGCCAGGGTTGGCCGGAATGCTGCGCTGGCGGTGTTGCCCAAGGTTTCGACTGCCTGTCGGCGCAGGATGGGATCGGTGTTTTTCAGATCCAGGCTGGCCCGCGCAATTTCAAGCGCGGCGCGTACCTCGGTATTGCTTTCCTTGGCTTGAGCTTGCGCTATCAGGATGGCAGCAGAAGGGTCGCCGCTTTGTTGCATGAGTTTGGCCGCGGCCAAGCGTGTTTGAGGGTCTTCGGAAAACAGCCGCGATACAGCCAGCGCGGCGGTAATTGCACCGCGCAAGCGGTTGTTGACCATGATGGGGGAAGCATCGGCAGGAAGCGTAAGCGCTACGCCGGTGATCGCGTCCGTGGCTTGTTGTTTGTCATCCAGGACAAGGATGACGCCTTGAGGGGTCGAGTACAGCCTTTCGGTATTGAGCGCTACCAATACTTGGGCCGGCCGGTCCCCGGGTGACTGGCCAAGCCGCGCAATTGCTTGCAGCTTGGCGGTTGTATCGCTGCCCGTCAGTGGAGTAAGCAGCGCCGCATCCATGCTCGTTGGTCCCGCCCAACCGGGCGGGGCCAGCGTTAGCACCGATATCGCCAGAAGGGTCTGGCGCAAAAAGTTTGAGAATGCGGCGAGGCTCATAGTGGCGGGCTCGTTGGTCGTTGAGTTAAAGGCCTTGCTTGCTTTCGTTGCCGGCTATGTAGGGGCTCCAGGGCTGTGCGCGTATCGGCCCAGGGGTTTTCCAGACGATGTTGAACTGGCCATCGCCCCTGATCTCGCCGATATAAACCGGCTTGTGCAGGTGGTGATTGGACTTGTCCATCTGGATAGTGAAGCCGTCGGGCGCAGTGAAGGCCTGGCCTCCCATGGCCGCAATCACCTTGTCCACTTCTGTCGACTTGGCTTGCTCAACTGCCTGTTTCCACAGATGGATGCCGATATAGGTAGCTTCCATGGGATCGTTGGTGACTGCAGTGGCGGCATTGGGCAGGTTCTTGGCTTTGGCGTAGGCCTTCCATTTGTCGATGAAAACGGTATTTACCGGATTCTTGACGGATTGAAAGTAGTTCCAGGCGGCCAGATGGCCCACCAACGGCTTGGTATCGACGCCGCGCAATTCCTCTTCGCCGACAGAGAATGCGATCACCGGTACGTCGGTGGCTTTCAGGCCGGCATTGCCCAGTTCCTTATAGAACGGTACGTTGGAGTCGCCGTTGATGGTCGATATCACCGCTGTTTTTCCACCCGCGGAAAACTTCTTGATGTTGGCAACGATGGTTTGGTAGTCGGAGTGTCCGAAAGGGGTGTAGATCTCTTGTATGTCGCTGTCTTTGACGCCTTTGGTGTGCAGGAAGGCACGCAGGATTTTGTTGGTGGTGCGCGGATAAACGTAGTCTGTGCCCAGCAGCACAAAACGCTTGGCGCCGCCGCCATCTTCGCTCATCAGGTATTCGACGGCCGGAATGGCCTGCTGGTTGGGGGCGGCGCCTGTGTAGAACACATTCTTCTCAAGTTCTTCGCCCTCATATTGCACGGGGTAGAACAACAGGCCGTTAAGCTCCTTGAAAACCGGTAGCACCGACTTGCGTGAAACCGATGTCCAGGCGCCAAATACCACTGACACTTTGTCTTGTGCCAACAACTGGCGGGCCTTTTCGGCAAATAACGGCCAGTTCGAGGCTGGATCGACGACCACGGCTTCCAATTGCCTGCCCATCACGCCGCCATTGGCGTTGATTTCAGCGATGGTCATCAACGCCACGTCTTTCAGTGAGGTTTCGGAAATGGCCATCGTGCCCGATAGCGAATGCAGTATGCCGACCTTGATCGTATTATCGGCAGCCCAGACTTGCGGCACCCAGCCTGATAGCGCTAACAAGCTTGTCATGGTCAGTTGTTTAAGAACCAGCCTACGTTTCATGATGACTCCCATTGGTGAGTAAGGACCAGCCGGACGGGGCGGGCCTGAAGGAACAACACCATGGGTAAAGCAATAGCCGTGCCAGTTTTTAACGACGTATTTCGGGGTAGCCGTTCCAGAATGGTGCGTAAACTGCAAGACCCTGCATCGGGGTCGCGCCAAAAAAGTGCACCGCCCTGGAATGGCGGGCTTACTAACGCTCACCTTGTCTTGTGTAATGGGGCGTATGCTGCAAGATGCCGATCTGCATTACAGCGTAGTCATTCAAGGGGTTGTCCATGGCCGAATTTTTGTTAGAAGCTCGCCGGGAAGCTACAACATCAGAGTGCTCTTCATACCGCTATGTGGGGTCGGTCTTTGTTTAAGCAGGCTATCTTTCGCAATGCTTTCAGGTCTGAGTCCAAGAGCCCCCCCTGGAACGACCAGGCACCTATCAGGGAAGAGCTTTTCGGCATTGAACGGCTTGAGCAGCATGCTGAAAGTCTTGCCGCTGCTCAGCCCGTAACTGCTGCGCCGCCGCGCGTATTTTCTTTGCACAAGCGGCTTGATGATAATGCTGCTGTTTTGCTTGCAGCTTATCGCGCCAGTGCTGCAGAGCTTGAAAGAGGCCAGGCCGTGGTTCCGGCTGCGGAATGGCTGCTTGATAACTATCATCTTGTTGAAGAGCAGGTCCGCGAAATCAGAGATGATTTGCCGCCTGGCTTTTATCGTCAACTGCCTAAGCTGGCGGCGGGGCCATTAGCCGGTTACCCGCGCGTGTTCGGTATTGCCTGGGCTTTTGTCGCGCATACAGACAGTAACTTCGATCCAGATACGTTAAGGCGCTTCATTGCCGCCTATCAGCGGGTGCAGCCCTTGGCGATTGGCGAGTTGTGGGCAGTGGCAATTACGCTTAGGATCGTGCTCATCGAAAACTTGCGCCGCCTGGCTGATCAGATCAGCGTGGGGCAAAAAGCTCGCGCCGATGCCGAGGCGCTTGCTAACCGCCTGGCCGGCTCCAAGAGTATCCGTTTTGCGCTTGAAATCGATATTGCCATACGTGAAACCGACCCTTTGTCTGAAGCGTTCGCAGCGCATTTGGCTAAACGCCTTCGAGACCAGGATCCCAGGACGACGCCGGCGCTAGGCTGGCTGGAAGAGCGCCTGAGCCTTCAGGGCATGTCCATCGATCAAGTCGTATTGCAGGCGCAGCAACGCCAAGGTGCATCCAATGTCACTGTGCGCAATATTATTACCAGCATGCGGCTGATTTCCGATATTGACTGGGCAGAGCTATTTGAAAAGGTCAGTCTGGTCGACGAGCGGCTGCGCGAGGCAAGCTCTTTCGCTGCCATGGATTTTTCGACTCGCGATTTATATCGTGGCGCTATTGAACAACTGGCCCGAGGTTCGGCTTTGTCTGAACTTGATGTGGCTGCTTGTGCATTAGAGGCAGCGCGCAAGGCGCAAGCACAGACAGGCAATGCGCAACGCCTGGGCGATCCTGGCTATTATCTGATCGCCGAAGGCAGACCTGTACTGGAGCGTACCATCGGGTTTCGAGTGCCGTTGCAATTGCGTATAAACCGCCTGAGCATACGCCGTGGCATTCGCGGTTATGTGGGGGCGATTCTATTTCTCACAGCGCTGCTGACTGGCCTGGCGCTCTGGGGTTTGGGGGCTTTCGGAGCGAGCGCTGGCTGGCTGGTTTTGTTTGGTCTGGCTGTGTTTTTTCCTGCAACTGGCTTGGCCACGGCACTGGTCAATCGGGCGCTGTCTTGGACTTTCAGTGCTACGGTCTTGCCGGGCATGGACATGAAAGCGGGTGTTCCGACCTCGCTTAGAACATTGGTGGCAGTTCCTACGCTGCTGACCAGCGAGGCTGATCTGCTGGAGCAAATTGAACGGCTTGAAGTGCATTATCTGGGGGGAGTCGGCGGTGATCTGGCATTTGCCTTGTTGCTCGATGGTCTGGATGCTGATCAGGAAGTGCTGCCTGGCGATGCCCCATTGCTTGCTATGGCGATGGATGCCATCCAGGAATTGAATGGGCGCTATGGTCCTGGCCCCAGCGGCAAGCGCTTCCTGTTGCTGTATCGTCGCCGCGTCTTTAATAAGGGCGAGAATAAATGGATGGGATGGGAGCGTAAAAGGGGCAAACTGCATGAGTTGAATCGATTGTTGCGGGGCGCTACTGATACCACTTATATATCGGTTGGCAATACTGCGGTACAGGTACCGGCCAATGTCCGTTATGTGATTACCCTGGACGCGGATACCAGGATGCCCCGGGATGCGGCGCAGCGACTTATCGGCAAAATGTCTCATCCGCTGAACCGGCCTGAATTCGATACCGTCCAGCAACGTGTGATCAATGGCTACGCAATTCTTCAACCACGCGTTACCCCCGCATTGCCTGTGGGGCGCGAAGGTTCGATCTACCAGAAAGTGTTTTCCAGCCCCGGAGGCATGGATCCTTATGCGGCAGCCATCTCCGACGTTTACCAGGATCTTTTCGGGGAAGGGTCGTACACAGGTAAAGGCATCTATGATGTAGATGCATTTGAGGCGGCTTTATCAGGTCGTGTCCCAGAAGGTTCGATGCTTAGCCATGATTTGTTCGAAGGGGTTTTTGCACGGGCAGGCCTGGCTTCGGATATCGAGGTCGTTGAAGAATTTCCCTCACGCTACGATGTTGCGCTGAAGCGGCAGCACCGCTGGACACGTGGCGACTGGCAGCTTCTTCCATGGGTAACCGGGCGGGCGCGGGGAAGCCGGGCGCTGCCTTCGGTAGGGCGGGGGAAAATACTTGACAATCTGCGCCGCTCGCTGCTTGCGCCGTTCACCTTGGCCGCGCTGGCCTGCGGTTGGCTGTTGCCCATGCCCGCCAGTTTACTGGCTACGTTTTTTGTTCTTACCTGCATCGCAATTCCTGCTTTGTTGCCGAGTTTTTTCTCGTTATTGCCACGACGTAGCGGTATTCGTTTTCGTAGCCATATTGATGCGCTAGCCGCCGATGTACGGCTTGCTGGCATGCAGATTTTTCTTACTGTCGCTTTCCTGGGCGATCAGGCATGGCACATGGGGGACGCTATTCTCCGGACCCTGATCCGGTTATTCGTTACCCGCCGCCATCTGCTTGAGTGGACGACAGCGGCGCAATCATCCAGGAGCCCGCAGCCAGACCTTCGCGGCTATTATGGAGGCATGGCGGGAGGTACCTTGCTTGCGCTGGCGATGGCTGTTGGGGCAGTCATTTTCAATCCATCGTCTTGGCCCTTGGTTCTGCCTTTCGCCTTGTTATGGCTGGGCGCACCGGCGCTTGCTGCATGGGCCAGTCAGTCGCAGCGAGGACATAAACTTAGCGAATTCTCGGCAACGGATGCTGCCGATCTTCGCCTGACAGCGCGCCGAACCTGGCGGTTTTTTGAAGCCTTCGTGACGCCGGCCGATAATATGCTGCCGCCGGACAACTTTCAAGAAAATCCCAAGCCTGTGCTTGCCCGCCGGACCTCGCCCACCAATATGGGGCTGTATCTGTTGTCGGCGATTGCTGCGCGTGATTTTGGCTGGGCCGGCACCATGCAAACGGTAGCGCGGCTTGAGGCGACGCTGGAAACCATGCAAAAGCTCTCGCGCTTGAAGGGGCATTTTTTCAATTGGTATGGTACTGAAGACTTACGCCCGCTAGAGCCAGCGTATGTGTCTTCTGTGGATAGCGGGAATCTTGCGGGCCACCTTATTGTGGTCGCCCAGGCGTGCGAGGAGTGGGTGGATAGTGCCTTTTTAGCGGATTGCCGACCTGGCATGCTGGATGATCTGCAGCTTGCCCGCAAGGCTATTGTTTTGCTTCCGGCCGCAAGTGGAGAGCGTGGGCGCCAACTGATTGCAATCCTTGATGAAATTGAAGCGAAAATCAATGATGCGCAGGCCGACAACATATCGTTTCCCCTATTAAGCCGGTTGGCTGACAAGGCGGTCAAGTCGGTGCACAGCCTGGTGCCTGCCGTCGAGGATGACGACTCGATCAATGCACTATTCTGGGTTGATGCGCTGGGCCATGCAATCGCAGAGCATGGCCGCGATAGATCTCTTTCTATCGATGGGCCGTTTCCTATGGCAAATAGGTTAGAGGCACTTGCGGGCTTAGCGCGCAAGATGGCCCTGGCCATGGATTTCTCCTTTCTGCTGGATACCGATAGGCAGCTTCTGTCTATCGGCTACTCACAGGCCGACAATTGCCTTGACCCAAGTTGCTACGACTTGCTTGCTTCTGAAGCACGGCTGGCAAGCCTGTTTGCCATAGCCAAAGGCGATGTACCGACACGGCATTGGTTGCGGCTGGGCCGTACCGCTACACCGTTGAATAAAGGATCGGCGCTGATTTCATGGTCTGGCTCCATGTTTGAGTATCTGATGCCGTCGCTGGTGATGCGGGCTCCTTGTGGCAGCCTGCTGGAGCAGACCAATCGCCTGGTGGTGGAACGCCAGCAAGCCTATGGGGATAGCCTGAACATTCCTTGGGGCATTTCGGAGTCGGCCTATAACGCCCGTGATATGGAGTTTACTTATCAGTACTCCAACTTCGGCGTGCCTGGCCTGGGCCTTAAGCGCGGGTTATCCGAGAATCTGGTCATCGCGCCTTATGCGACGGGGCTGGCAGCCATGATTGATCCTGCAGGCGCTTGCCAGAACTTTGCCCGCCTCGCCAGGATACGAGCGCTGGGCCGTTACGGATTTTACGAAGCACTGGACTTTACCCCGTCACGACTGCCCGACAATAAAGACGTGGCCATCGTGCACAACTTCATGGCGCATCATCAGGGCATGACGATTGTCGCTATTGCCAATGCCTTGATGGGGGCCCGGATGCGCGCCCGTTTCCATCGAGAGCCGATGATACAGGCCTGCGAGCTGTTGCTTCAGGAGCGTATGCCCAGAGACGTTGCGATTGCCCATCCGCGTGCTGAAGAGGTGAAGATGTCGGCGGCCGCCGTTCGGGATAGTACAGTGACTTTGCGTCGCATTGTGGGAGCTCCCGTTGGCGCGCCAGTCACGCACTTGTTGTCGAATGGGCGCTATACGGTGATGGTGACGGCTGCGGGGTCGGGCTATAGCCGGTGGCGCGACATTGCCGTGACGCGATGGCGCGAGGATGCGACACGCGATGCTTGCGGCTCGTTTGTTTTTTTGCGCGATATGCAAGACGGCAATGTCTGGTCTGCTGGCTTGCAGCCCGTTGGAAGTAGCTTCGAGCATGACGAAGTCATTTTCGGAGAAGACTATGCCGAGTTTATTCGCCGTGACGGAGCCTTGACTTCCACGATGAACATTTTGGTTTCGGGCGAAGATGATGGCGAGGTGCGCCGCGTTTCCTTGACCAATAGCGGACGCCGCTCGCGTGAAATCGAATTGACGTCCTATGCAGAAGTCGTTTTGACAACACCTGCGGCCGATAACGCACATCCGGCTTTCGCCAAGATGTTTGTAGTGACCAGCCATCTTGATGAGTTTGGTGCGCTTGTCGCCACCAGGCGCACGCGTTCGCATGACGAACCCCAGATATGGGCTGCCCATTTTGCCGTCGTGGAAGGCGAACTGGTTACTGAGCCGCAATATGAATCCGATCGTGCCCGCTTTATCGGCCGTGGAAATTCGGTGGGCACAGCCAGCGCCATGGCCGATGGCCAGCCGCTTTCCAATACTGTGGGCACAGTGCTGGACCCGATTTTTTCGCTTAGATACCGTTTGCTGGTTGCGCCGGGCAAGGTCGCCCGTGTGGCCTTTTGGACTGTTGTAGCGTCGTCGCGGGCGGCGCTTCTTGACCTGATCGATAAACATCATGATCGCAGTGCCTTTGATCGGGCCAGGACACTTGCCTGGACTCAGGCTCAGGTCCAGCTTCGGCACTTTGATATCGACCCCGAGGAGGCTGCTGATTTCCAGCGCCTGGCGGCACCTATCGTGTATGCCGACCGCCGGTTTAGAGTGTCGTCTGAATTGATCAGACGCGGTGCGGGCTTGCAATCCAGCCTTTGGCCGCAAGCCATTTCCGGCGATATGCCTATTGTCTTGTTGTGCATTGACGATGTGGAAGATATTGACCAGGTTCGTCAGTTATTGCGTGCTCATGAGTATTGGCGTATGAAGCGCCTGGCGGTTGACCTGGTTATTGTCAATGAACGTGCCTCTTCGTATGTGCAGGACCTTCAAGTAGCGATCGAAACCGCGGTACGCAGCAGCCAGGCGGTGCCTCGATTTGGCGGGGAGCTGGCGCTGGGCGGGGTATATGCCTTGCGAGCGGACCTTATGGGCCTGGAGACTCGCGCACTCCTTCAATCGGTTGCACGGGTTGTGTTGCGTGCACGGGCTGGCTCTATCGTCGAACAGCTGGCCCGCATGCCTCAGGATCCGATTCAGGCTGAGTCCATCCTGCGCCCGAAGACAGATTATCCAGAGGCCCCGACAGTGCTTGCGCCAAAAGGCCTTGAGTTTTTCAATGGCCTTGGGGGATTCGACAGGAACGGTCGTGAGTATGTGGTTGTTTTGAATGAGAGGCTATCTACGCCTGCGCCGTGGATCAACGTGATTGCCAATCCGGGCTTTGGATTCCAGGTTTCGGCGGAAGGAAGCGGCTACACCTGGGCACAAAACAGTCGCGAGAACCAGCTCACTTCCTGGTCGAATGATCCTGTTCAGGATCCGGCGGGCGAAGCGATTTATATACGCGACGAAATTACGGGCGAATTGTGGACGCCGACGGCCCAGCCGATGCGCGATGGTGGAAGCTATATTGCGAGGCATGGCTACGGCTATAGTCGCTTCGAGCATCAAGCCAACGATATTGAGGCGCAGTTGCTGCAATATGTACCGCTTTCGGATCCTGTCAAAATTTCGCGCCTGACACTGCGCAACCTGTCGGGAAATCTGCGCCGCTTGTCGGTTACCGCTTACGCGGAGTGGGTGTTGGGTACATTTCGTGGCGCGTCGGGGCCTTTCATTGTGACGGAAATCGATGAGACGACTGGCGCCATGCTGGCTTTCAACCCATGGAACATTGCGTTTCCGGGTCGAGTGGCATTCGCAGATCTTGGCGGACTGCAGACGGCTTGGACGGCAGACCGCAGTGAGTTTATCGGCCGTCATGGCGGCTTGGAGAGTCCCGCCGCGTTGGTCGGCAATGGGCCATTTTCAGGCCGGATAGGCGCCGGCCTGGATCCGTGTTCGGCCCTGCAAGGCATTGTGGAGCTGGAGCCCGGCCAGACGGTTGAGGTCGTGTGGTGCGTGGGGCAAGGTGGTTCAATTGAAGAGGCGAGGGAGCTGATTATCCGTTATCGGCAAGCCGATCTGGATGCAGTGCTTGCACAGGTAAGCGATCATTGGGAAGCATTGCTTGGCGCAGTGCAGGTCAGGACGCCCGACCGCGCCATGGATATCATGCTCAATGGCTGGCTGCTTTACCAGACACTGGCGTGCCGTATTTGGGCGCGTTCGGCCTTTTATCAGGCCAGCGGCGCTTATGGCTTTCGCGATCAGCTTCAGGATGGGATGGCGCTGACATTTGCCCGGCCGGAAGCGACGCGAGAGCATCTTTTGCGGGCTGCCGGCCGCCAGTTTCCCGAGGGCGATGTTCAGCATTGGTGGCTGCCGCATTCGGGGCAAGGGGTAAGGACGCATATTTCGGATGACCGAGTGTGGTTGGCCTTCGCTACGGCTACTTACATTACCACCACGGGTGATGCCGCCGTTCTGGATGAGAATCTCTCTTTTCTTGATGGTCCGCCTTTGCGTCCGGATGATCATGACGCATTCTTCCAGCCTATGCTTGCCGATGAATCGGCGTCCTTGTATGAACACTGCGCGCGCGGCCTGGATCAATGTCTGGACTTGACTGGTCAGTTGGGCCTGCCTTTGATGGGCACAGGCGATTGGAACGATGGCATGAACCGGGTAGGCGAGGGCGGCAAGGGTGAAAGCGTGTGGCTGGGCTGGTTGTTGCTAAGAACCATAAACCTATTCACGCCCTTGATCCAGGATCGAGACCCGGCAAGGGCGCAGCGTTGGCGTACGCATGCTGTCGGGTTGAAAGCGGCCCTGGAGCGCGAAGCCTGGGACGGCCAGTGGTACCGGCGTGCAACCTTCGACAATGGTAGTTGGCTTGGGGCAAAGGACAGCCAGGAATGCCAAATCGACTCTATTGCACAGTCGTGGGCCGTGCTGTCGGGCGCAGCTGACCCACAGCGTGCTGAAACAGCGATGGCGTCTGTGGCGCAGCATTTGATACGTCCTGATGATGGCGTGGCGCTTCTGTTTGCTCCGCCTTTTGACAAAATACCGTTGGACCCAGGCTACATCAAGGGCTACCCGCCCGGACTGCGGGAAAATGGTGGTCAGTATAGTCATGCTGCAATGTGGGCGGTGCTTGCATTTGCCAGGCTGGGGCAGGGCAAAAAAGCGGCCGAATTGTTTGCGCTGCTCAACCCCATCAATCATGCGCACACCCCCGACGAAGTCGAGCGCTACAAGGTCGAACCTTACGTCATCGCTGCCGATGTCTATTCCGTTGCGCCGCATACGGGGCGTGGTGGCTGGACCTGGTATACCGGATCAGCGGCGTGGATGTATCGCGCCGGCATCGAAGGCATATTGGGCATTCGCCGCGTGGGCGGGTTTCTAGTGATTGAACCCAGTATTCCAGACCCATGGCCGGAGTTTGAGGCGAGAGTGAAAGTTGGAGCCGCCCATTATGATATTCACGTCGAGAATGCCGCCAGCCGTGGTGACGACGATATGCGGGCTACGCTTGATGGCCAGCGTATTGAATGTTCGCTGGGTACCGTACGGGTGCTGTTGGAAGAAGGTAGTCACAGTTTACTGATAACTCTGTAGGTAGTCGGGGCGGGAGGGCATAGCGGTGCAATTTCCGCGCCTCGCTACAGCAGCCAGTCTATGGGGAATATCGATAGGAAGTTGACGCTTGCGCGCCGCCAAAAGCTGGCATGGGGTTCTGTGTCGTAACGAATTTGTTTGCCGTCGCGTTGTTCCGTCCAATACAGCTGGCCTGTATCCGACAGGTGGACTTCATATGAGATCTCCGGAATTTTGCTATCGAACGCTGCGCGGATATCGCGCGCCATGACGGGGCTGTCAATAACGAAGCCTAGTTCGGTATTCAGCTTGGCCGAACGCGGATCGAAATTGAAGGAGCCTACAAAAATACGCTCGCCATCCACAGAA
>DATJCP010000373.1:0-2632 GCA_035514715.1 Candidimonas sp. | reverse complement strand
TTCGGACAAGGCCTGGGTACGTGCTTCCATCAGGGTGTTGCCGGCCGCCATGCCGTTGCTGACGTAAAGGTTGCCGATGATGTTGACCGGAATAAAGGTCTGGGCCTGGTCGCGCAGGCGGGTATAGGGCAAGGTGCAGATACCGCGGGCCACATTGCCTGAATTCAGGTCGACCAGGACTTCGCCATCAATGTCGCTTTCCGGGTTATAGAACGCGTGCAGTTCGGGGTTAAGCATTTCCGCGGGCCAGCTTCCGTCTTCCGTGGGAGCAAACCAGCGTTCTTGCGGATAGTGCACAAAAGGACGGTTGGCGCGCGTTTCACCCAGATAAAAGTGGGTCCAGAAATAATGGGTGTTCAAGCGTTCAAAGAATTCGCCGTAGGCACTGGCGCGCGCGGCAAGTTCAGTTGCGCCTTTGCCGTTTGAAAACAGCATGGGGCAATCGTTGTCTTTCATATGGGTCGACCATATGCCGTCGACTTCGTGCAATAAGGACGATTCGTTGAGTTTGAAGCCACGAGCAGCCAGCTTCTCCCGCATGGTTTCGATAGTCGATTCAAGGGAGGCATCTTTGCCTGGGATAAAGCTGGCTATCGTCATGTGGGGAAATCTCTGTAGGGGTACGGCTAGGCGGGAATGCGGGTGGGCTCTGGCGCCGCCCGCATCGAAAGTCAAGGCTCTGTTCAGCCTTGGAAATGCTGGTTGATGATATGGTTGAAGGCGTCTTCGGCCGACATGCCGTTACGCATCAGGTCGCTGATGGCGCCCGAGTGTTTTTGAATGCCGTCGGGCAGGTATTCGCGGTTTGCCTTGAAATAGGCGTATTTGTCGTGTTCTACCGTATCAACGGGCTCAACGGCCGCTGCGTAGGTGGTGCGGGTGCTGCTGCGCGTGCTGCCACCGCTGCTGCTGGTGCCAGCTGTGCTGGGGCGGCTTACACGTGCGCGGCTGACTGTTTTTGCACCGCCGCCGGTCATGGCTGCCTTGATGGCATCAATGGTAAATAGAGGAGAGAGCGTATCGCTGATATTGCCGTCGGAATTAAGGCTCATCAGCAGGTTCTTTTTATCGAACCCCATTTTTTTGCCGGCCTTGTTAATGACCTGGTAATTCGGGCGTTGTGCGTGACCTGGAAGCTCGAACTGCACATTAGGGCCGTAGGCTTCCATTTTTTCTATGACGTCTTTCAGGAAATCTGCGCTAAGCGTATCCAGGTTACCGTTCCAGCGTTTGCTTCTTTTCGTGTTCAAGATGGGTTGCTTCCAATACTGTTATCAAAATCCGGGGACGTAATATTTTACGCTGACTTAGGGGAAACCCCGAGAACTTTGATAAGACCGCCCCTAATCTTGTGTCAGATATGCAAATTACTTAGAGGCAGCCAACAAACCTTCGCTCTCAATGAACGCAATAATGGTTTCCAGTCCAATGCCATTCTTGATCGTACCCATGACAAAGGGGCGCTCGCCGCGCATGCGCTTGGTGTCTTGTTCCATGACTTCCAGGGATGCGCCTACGTAGGGGGCCAGATCGGTCTTGTTGATGATCAGCAGGTCGGATTTGGTGATGCCCGGGCCGCCTTTGCGGGGGATTTTTTCGCCGGCGGCCACATCGATGACGTAAAGCGTCAGGTCAGACAGTTCGGGGCTGAATGTGGCGGCAAGGTTATCGCCGCCCGATTCCACGAAGACGATGTCGGCATTCGGGAACTTGTTCAGCATCCGGTCTATGGCTTCCAGGTTGATGGAGGCATCTTCGCGAATGGCGGTATGGGGGCAGCCGCCGGTTTCGACGCCCATGATGCGCTCTGCCGGCAAGGCGCCGGAAATGGTCAATAGACGCTGGTCTTCTTTGGTGTAGATGTCATTGGTGATGGCGATGATGTCATATTTTTCCGACATCTTTTTGCACAGCATTTCCAGCAAGGTGGTTTTCCCCGACCCGACCGGACCGCCTACGCCGACGCGCAGGACAGGCAGCGATTTGGTGCGCAGCCGGGTTGAAGCATTGGATTGTGCATGGGTAGACATAGGGCGACCTTCAGGAGCGGAATAAACGGGAATATTGGGTTTCGTGCCGAGACGAAAGTATGGCGAACTGCGGCGCCAGGGTGTAGACTCGTGGCGGGGTTTGGGCAGCTCTGTCCAGGGCATCGTCGCACACGGCGGGTATATATTGGCGAACCTGATTCAAAATGCGCTGGCCGGCCATTTGGCCTAGCGGCACGGTTTTAATGGCTGCCATCACCTGGTTTTCAAGCCAGCCGAACAGGTAGGCGGCAAGCCCGGCGCTTTTGTCGACGCCCAGAGCATGCGCTGCATAGGTATGTGCAGTAGGCAAAGTAACAATAGCTTGTTTAAGCAGGTAGCCGCGCGCATCTGCTTCACCCCAATTCAGGTCGGTGGCCAGTTTCACCAGGGACCAGCCCATTTGTTCGGTTTCCTGGCGTATTTCCTGGGTTTCGCGGGATGCGTGGAACCATCTGTTCCAGCGCGTAAGCTGTTTCCAGTCGGCGTTGGCCCAGCCATCGAACAGTAAGGCCCACACGGGCGCCTCGCATTGCGCTATGACTAGTTCCAGTTGCTGTCGGATCCATTCTCCGGCACTGGCTTCGTCGCTGACGATGTTCAGG
>DATJCP010000372.1:0-5121 GCA_035514715.1 Candidimonas sp. | reverse complement strand
GCCTCCTGCATGCCTGAATGCGAGTGATACCAATAGGTACCGCTTTGCTCTACCTTGAACCGGTAGGTAAATGTTTCTCCAGGAGCAATGCCTGAAAAACTGATGCCTGGCACACCATCCATCTGGAATGGCAGAATGATGCCGTGCCAATGAATGGATGTAGCTTCATTTAGGCGATTTGTTACTCGGATCGTTACGGAATCACCCTCGCGCCATCGCAACGTGGGAGCAGGCAACGAGCCATTGACCGTCGTCGCCATACGAGGAGAACCCGTGAAGTTGACGGGCGATTCGCCAATTTCCAGATTGAATTCGGTTCCGGTCAGCACGGCTGCCGTACCGGTACTAGTATTTGCAGGCGGAATTCCGGCTGCCCGGGCGAATGGCGACAAACCCAATAAAACGCCGCCAGCGGCAAGGCCTTGGACAAATCGGCGGCGGGGCAATGTAAGCGGAACAACAGAAAGCGGAAGCTGGCGTTTCACGTAAGCGTATCCTGGAATCAGAAGTATAAGAATCAGGAAGACACTTTAGCGACGCGCCCGTGTCGGGCCGATGACGCCTGGATTACAAATTTGTAATGGGCAGGATTTTATCCTTGAACGACGCAACCCTTACCCATTTACCAGCACCGGTGCGTCTCGATAACGGTCGCTGAACACTTTGGCCAGATTAGCTATTTTGGGCAAATCGTTGATGACGATATACGGGCTGTGCGGGTGCTGTACCAGGTAGTCCTGGTGATACGATTCAGCCGGATAGAAGTTTTTCTGATCTTCGATCGTAGTGGCTAGCGGCTTTGCATAAACGCCAGACTTGTCCAATTGGGCAATGTAGGCCTGCGCAATCTTATGTTGCTGGCTGTTGACGGCAAAAATCGTCGAACGGTATTGGGTACCTGTATCAGGCCCTTGCCGATTTTTTTGCGTAGGGTCGTGCGCTACCGAAAAATAGATTTGCAGCAATTGACCATAGGTTACTTGCGACGGGTCGTAGGTAATCTGCACGGCCTCGGCGTGGCCAGTATCGCCCATGCCGACATTGTCATAGTGCGCTGTATCCGCCTTGCCACCGGCATAGCCGGATAACGCCTGGCTTACCCCTTTTACGTGCTGATATACCCCTTGCACGCCCCAGAAGCAGCCACCAGCAAACACCGCCGTTTCTTTGTGAGACGATGATGCAGGTTCATCCATCGCCGGCGGCGCAATGATGAACGCCCGCTCAGCAGCCTGCACGGGGCTGGCGCCATAGAACAACGCGGTGATGACAACCAGGGTAGTGGCGCGGATGCGCGCGTATGGAAGATTAAATGTATGCAGGGTCATGGTGAGATATCCTGATATCGAATGCATGGGCGAGTTAGACCGACAGTATGCGAACCAAAATCATGCTGTGGCGGGAAGAAAGTTCATGGCGATGCCATTCATGCAGTAGCGCAGACCGGTGGGTTTGGGACCGTCATCGAACACATGGCCCAAATGTCCGCCGCAACGACTGCAGTGCACGGCAGTGCGCGTCATGCCAAAGCTGCTATCGCGCGTTTCACCTACAGCATGCGGCAGCGGTTGATAGAAGCTGGGCCATCCCGTGCCGCTCTCGAATTTGGTCTCTGAGGCGTACAAACTCTGCTGACAGCCTGCACACGTGAACGTGCCCTTGCGGTGCTCGTCGTTAAGAGGGCTGGAATACGGGCGTTCGGTGCCAGCCTGGCGAAGCACCTGGTATTGCGCAGGCGACAGTAACTGACGCCATTCGGCGTCAGTGTGGGTAACCGGGAATGGGGTTTCTACCGTCTGCGCCATTGCTAGCCCACGCGTACGACCCAGTGCGCCCAACAGCCCAGCCAAGGTGGCGGCGCCTGCCCCCAGAAATAGCCTGCGTGTGTATGCCATGATGTACTCCTGATTTGCTGCAGGTGGCTGGCCAGCGGGTCGCAGCCACTTGCCCAGCCTGCGTCCTTGGGTTGACTACTTCATTCCATTATTCGACGTGGAATCCTTACCCATTTGATCGTGTTTCATACCGCCTTTGGACATGCCGTCGTGCTTCATACCGCCCTTGGACATACCACTATCCTTGGACATGCCGCCGTGTTTCATGCTGTCTTTCGACATAGAGCTATTGCTCATGTTGTCTTTACTCGTCGTGTCCTTGCCCATGGTATCCGCAGCGAATGCGCTGCCCACGCTCAAGGACAAGCACATGGCGAGTACGGTAGTAGTAAGTGTCTTCATGATTAACTCCTAGGCCTAGTTGTGGTTAAAACGCGCAATATGTATTGCGTAAGGTAAAAGTTATGACCCGCTATCAACTTCCGCCGAACCAGTTATAGCCCTGGTCCTCCCAATAGCCTCCGGGATAGGTATTGGTTACGAAAATTGCCTGGATATGCTTGGGGTTTTTGTAGCCCAGCTTGGTCGGCATACGCAGCTTCATGGGGAATCCATATTCGCGCGGTAATGTTTTGCCGTCATAGGTCAAGGCCAGCAACGTCTGCGGATGCAGCGCGGTAGGCATGTCTATGCTGGTGTAATAGTCGTCCGCGCATTTGAAGCCCACGTATTTGGCAGAGATGTCAGCACCGACCTGCTTCAGAAAATCGGAAAACCGCACACCTCCCCAACGGCCGATAGCGCTCCAGCCTTCGACGCAAATATGCCGCGTAATCTGTTCAGTTTGCGCCATGGCACGTAGTTCATCCAAACGCCAGCGGTGAGTGTCTGTGACTAATCCTGTCACCTCCAGCCGGTAGTCTGTCTCTTCTATGACTGGTGCATCTTCCACGCCGTAAAAAGCATTAAATGGAAATGGACGAGTGATCATCGATTCGGGATAGGTCGGAGCCAGTGCATTCGGATCAAAGATCCAAGCTTGCACACGGTCATTCCAACGTGAAATCGCCGAAAGCGCGGTTTCAACGCTTGCATCGTCACTCAGGCTACAGCCTGACAGCATGGCCACCCCGCCCAGCGTCAGGGTTCGCGTCAGGAACGCGCGACGCGATGGCTGCTCAACGCGAGGAGCCAGCAGCTTGCGCACTTCCTTCAGGATGGACTCAGCCTCCAGATGAACAATAGGCTTTCCGATACGCATGAGAGCCCCCTATCGACCCAGGATCATGGCGCGCAGCGTGCGCGGAACCAGGGCCACCATGATCAGGTGTACGCCCACGAATGCTACCAATAGCGCCATCGCCACAAAATGCACGCGGCGTGCTGTTTCATACCCCCCCAATAGGTCGCGCAACATGCCAAACTGCACCGACTTCCAAAGGACCAGGCCAGAAACCACCAGTACGCAAATATCCAGCATGACGAACAGATACGCCACACGCTGCACCTGGTTGTAGTGGCGCAAATCATCGTGGGCGAGCTTGCCGCGCAAGGCTGCGATGACGTCGTGCACCACACCTTGAGGGGATACCGGGAAAAAACGGTGAAACAGCCGGCCACTGGCAATATTCAGAAAAAGGTAGAGCATGCCGTTTGCCGCCAGCAGCCACATGCCTGCAAAATGCCATTGCAGGGCTCCAGCCAACCATCCACCCAGCGTAATGCCGTCAGGAAATGAGAAATCAAAGAGCGGCGACGCGTTATAAATCCGCCAACCGCTGGTAGCCATCACAACCACAGCCAAGGCATTGAGCCAGTGCGTCACGCGCAACCAGCCCGGATGGATAGCGCCATTTTGCTGATTGGCGTGCATCGCTAAATGGGGGGAACGTAAGGCAGTAGGCATCTTGTGCTCCTGGGCATTGCCATTGACTGGAATTCATTGTTGCCTACCGGTCATATCGAAGTCCTCACGCAAACTTAAAATAAATGTGATAAATCGGGCCTTGGTAAGAGGCGATAATAAGAGGTACTTTCTTGGAGGATCCTTATGGACCGAGTCAAACGCGTGTTGATCGTGGAAGACGACGTCCACATTGCCGAATTGCTGCTCATGCACCTGCGCGACGAAGGTTATGCGGTGGAGCATGCGGCCGACGGCACGGTCGGTGTGCGCATGCTCGAGCAAGGCAACTGGGACGCCCTGGTGCTGGACTTGATGCTGCCCGGCGTGGACGGCCTGGAAATCTGCAAGCGGGCACGCGCCATGGCCCGCTACACACCGATCATCATTACCAGCGCACGCTCTAGTGAGGTACACCGTATCCTGGGCCTGGAACTGGGCGCCGACGACTACCTGGCAAAACCCTTTTCCGTGCTAGAGCTGGTGGCGCGTGTCAGGGCTTTACTCCGGCGGACAGATGCCTTGGCGCACAACGCGCGCATGGATGCAGGTCTGCTGGTACGCCACGGGGTGTCTATCGATCCACTGGCACGCTCAGCCACGCTCGACGGCAAGCTTCTTGACCTGACGCCACGGGAATTCGACCTGCTGTATTTCTTTGCGCGCAACCCCGACCAAGTGTTCTCGCGGCTGGGCTTACTCAATGAGGTTTGGGGCTACCAGCACGACGGCTATGAACATACCGTCAACACCCACATAAACCGGCTTCGCAACAAGATCGAACAGAATCCGGCCGAACCAAGCCGCATCCTCACGGTATGGGGACGCGGCTATAAATTCGCCACCGGACCTGGCGAGGAGAACCCATCGTGAAACGCCTGACGCTTACCCAACGCTTGTCTGCGGTATTCGCCGCTTTGCTGTTGGCTTGCAGCGGCGTATCGATGTGGCTGCAGATCGATGCCAGTACACACCACGAGCAGGAAATCGTACAGCGGCTTTCCAGCGGCTTAGCTGCGCATATCGCCAGCACGGCCAATCTGATGGGCGCAAGCGACTGGCGGCCCGACGCAGTAAGGGATCTGTTTGACAAGCTAATGGCAGTTAATCCATCGGTCGAGGTCTACTTGTTGTCCAGCGACGGGCACATCGTAGCCAACGCTGCGCCGCAAGGCCACCTGAAACGGGACCGTGTGGATTTGGGGCCGGTGCGCCAATTGCTAGCTGGCGCGCCATTGCCAGTACTCGGCGATGACCCGCGCAACACCTTGACACGCAAGGTGTTCAGCGCCGCCCCCGTACAGATCAATGGCAATGATGCGGGCTATGTGTATGTGGTTTTGCAGGGCGAGGCCCACGATGCGCTAGTCGCCGACCTGGCCG
>DATJCP010000371.1:0-5081 GCA_035514715.1 Candidimonas sp. | reverse complement strand
CATCGCGGGGCAGGGCACTGCCGCTAAAGAGCTGCTTGAAGATGTCGGCGGGTTGGACGCGCTTTTCATTCCGTTGGGCGGAGGCGGGCTGCTGTCTGGGTCTTTGCTTGCCGCTCAGGCAATAAGCCCTGATTGCGCTGTATACGGCGTAGAGCCTGAAGCTGGAAACGATGGGCAGCAGTCGTTTCGCCAAGGCAAGGTCGTGCATATTACGCCGCCGAATTCTATTGCCGATGGGGCTTTGACGCTGGGCTTGGGTAAGTTGACGTTTCCGATCATCAAGCAGCATGCGCGCGATATTCTGACGGTAAGCGATGCGCAGTTGATACAGGCTATGCAGTTTTTTGCTGAGCGTATGAAGATGGTGGTCGAGCCTACGGGTTGCCTGGGAGCGGCCGCTGTTTTTAACGAAGTTGTTCCGGTAAAGGGCAAGCGTATTGGGGTGTTGCTAAGTGGCGGTAACGTCGATTTATCGGCTTATGCGGGGTTCTTACGGACAGTGTGATCGGTCCCGTTACTGTCTAGGTATTTTGTTCTTAGTCTGCGTTATCGGCTATGGCATTTCCTTTTTAATCCGCGCGTCAGGTCCTGGGAGGCGGTGTTGCGCTCCTCGTGGCCTGGTTCGTCGCCCTTCGGCGCCGAACCAGGTCCCGATGAGCCCATATCCCCATCACCGCACCAGTGGCGTGTTTTAGAGAAAGGCCAAGGCAACAGGCAAGCAACGTACCAGCAGCACCTAAACCCGTGCCAGCGACTTCAACGCCAACCGTATCCCGTCAGCCACTTCCACACCTTCAGGCAGCCCCTTCAACGCCGCCTGAGACTCATTATTCGAATACCCCAGCGACAACAGCGCATTCAAAATATCATCCCGACCCGCTGAATGCGGAACGCCTGGACTACCCCCGCCCAGATCGGCACCCAGCTTCCCACGTAACTCAAGCAATAAACGCTCTGCCGTTTTCTTGCCAATACCAGGAACCTTTGTAAGCCTGCCGCTTTCCTGCTGAGTGATCGCGCTGGCCAGCTCTTCGACTGTCATACCCGACAGCACAGCCAAAGCAGTCCGCGCACCGATGCCAGTCACCTTGATCAGCAAACGGAAAGCACTACGTTCGCCGGCAGTAGAAAAGCCGTACAAAGTATGAGCATCTTCCCGAACAGCAAGATGGGTATGCAACGTCACCTTGGCGCCATTTTCCGGCAGGTTGTACAGCGTACTCATGGGGACATCGATTTCGTAACCTACGCCGCCTACATCAATGCAAACGACAGGTGGCGTTTTTTCCAGCAGAGTGCCGGTGATACGTCCGATCATGGGATCGTCCTTTCTAAGAAGTTAACTGACCAGGCGACCGCCGCGTACGCGATTCGTGTGATTCGGCTGAAGTTGGCCGGTGTCTTTCAAGCGCTGCGTCAGGGGATGGCTATGTGCGTGGCAAATGGCGCAGGCCAGGGCGTCGGCCGAATCCGCTGCAGGCAGGCCGCTTAAGGACAGCAAGTGCTGCACCATTCTCTGGACCTGCTCCTTGGCGGCATGGCCATTGCCTACCACGGCTTTCTTTACCTGTAGCGCCGTATATTCGTGTACATCAAGAAGGCTGTCAGCCAAGGCGCACATGGCGGCGCCCCGAGCTTGCCCCAGCAGCAGGGTGGATGCTGGATTGGTGTTGACGAAAACCTTTTCCAGCACCGATACCGTAGGCTGAGTGCTTTGCACTATCTCGCGGATGTTGTCCAGTATGACCTTGAGGCGTTGCGCCAGCGGCTGGTCAGTCGGCACGACTATCGTGCCGCTGGCCACGTATTGCAGGCGCATGCCTTGGACGTCGATGACGCCAAAGCCCGTGCGCCGCAAGCCTGGATCTATCCCAAGAATGCGCATTAGTGACGGAAGTGCCGTGCGCCGGTAAACAGCATGGCAATGCCGCGTTCGTTGGCGGCTGCAATCACTTCTTCGTCGCGCACGCTGCCGCCCGGCTGGATGACGCAGGTGGCGCCGGCATCGGCAACGACGTCCAGGCCGTCGCGGAAGGGGAAGAAGGCATCCGACGCGACAGCGGAACCTGCCAGTGTCAGACCGGCGTTGTCGGCCTTGATGGATGCGATTCGGGCGGAGTCGATACGGCTCATTTGACCAGCGCCTACCCCTAGCGTCATGCCGTTGCCGACAAAGACAATGGCGTTGGACTTGACGTACTTGGCGACTTTCCAGGCAAACATCAGGTCTTGCATCTGTTGTGCTGTAGGCGCCAGGGTGGTAACTACCTTGAAGGCGTCTTGTGGGACTTGGTAGTCGTCGGGGTTTTGCACCAGCCATCCGCCGCCTATGCGTTTTACATCAAAGGCGTTGTGAGCGTAGCCTTGTGGAACCTGCAGTACGCGCACGTTCTTTTTGGCTGCAAAGATGGCCAAGGCTTCAGCCGAGTAATCAGGGGCCAGCAAGACTTCAACGAACTGGCCGCTTACCGCTTGGGCTGCAGCTTCATCGACTGGGCGGTTGAACGCAATGATGCCGCCGAATGCCGAGGTTGGGTCTGTCTTGAATGCCTGCTGATAGGCGTGCAAGGGGCTGTTGCCGATTGCCACGCCGCAAGGGTTGGCGTGCTTGACGATAACGCAGGCGGTGGTGTCGAAGCTGCGTACGCATTCCCAGGCAGCATCGGCGTCGGCAATATTGTTGTACGACAGTTCTTTGCCCTGCAATTGACGGTAGCTGCCCAACAGGCCGGCGCCCACAGGCTGGTCTACGTAGAAAGCTGCCGCCTGGTGTGGGTTCTCGCCGTAGCGCAGGGTTTGTTCCTGGTGCATTTGCACTGTCAGTGTGCGCGGCCATGGGCTGCGCTCAGGGGCTTGGTCTTGTACGGGCTCGGCAACTGTCAGGCTGCTGAGGTAGGCGGCGATGGCGCCATCGTAGGCCGCCGTGTGGGCATAGGTTTTAGTGGCCAGTTCCAGGCGCAAGCCGTAGGAAGGGTGGCCGTGGGGGCCGTCCATGTCGGCCAGAACGCGCTCGTAGTCGGCAGGGTCGATCACGACGGTAACGCCGCCTTCGGGCGTGCCGTGGTTCTTGGCGGCGGCGCGCAGCATGGCGGGGCCGCCGATATCGATGTTCTCGACTGCATCGGCAAAGGTGCAACCAGGCTTGGCGATGGTTTCGCGGAAGGGGTACAGGTTGACGACCAGCATGTCGATGCGGTCGATGTTGTGTTCTTCCAGCGTTTTCAAATGCTCTGCGCTATCCCGGCGCGCCAGCAGCCCGCCATGTATCTTGGGGTGCAAGGTCTTGACGCGGCCGTCAAGGATTTCGGGGGAGCCGGTATGGGTGGCGACCTCGGTGACAGCCAGGCCGGATTGCGCCAGCAGCTTGGCGGTTCCGCCAGTTGATAGCAGTCGCACGCCGCGTTGAGCCAATGCCTGGGCAAATTCAACAATACCGGTTTTGTCGGAAACCGAGAGTAGGGCAGTCTGGATTTTCATAGAATAAAAGTCTAGGGATTAAAGTAAATTAGGGTTGCAGGTTATGGGCGAGCAGTTTCTTGCGCAAAGTGCTTCGCGTAATACCCAGCATTTCGGCAGCCTTGGACTGGTTGCCATGGGATTTTTCAAGAGCAACCTGAAGGACCGGGCGCTCGACGCAACTAACGACCATGGCCAGCATGTCGTTCGGCTCGGAGTCGCCCAGGTCCGTAAAGTAGCGTTCAAGCCGGTCGCGTACGGATTGCTCTAGGGGTGTGGTTTTACTCATGATCCTTGGTGATGATGTTCTGTGACAAGCGTGGGCTTTATGCCGTTGCCGTCTGAGCCATAATTGGCTCGTTGGGTGGGTGGCGGTCAAACCATTGCTCCAGGGCACGGGTTTGATCGCGGGTGCTGCTAATTTGGTTAATGTCCGGCAGTAATTCGTTTGCATCGGGCATATCGGCCAGATACCAGCCTATATGCTTGCGTGCCGAGCGCACGCCTGTGTATTCCCCGTAGAACTGATAATGGTCTTCAAGGTGATCCAGCAGGCAGTCGCGCAATTCGCCGTAGGTAGGCGGCGGCAAATGGATGCCCGTCGCCAGGTAATGGCTGATTTCCCGGAATATCCATGGCCTGCCCTGGGCAGCGCGCCCAACCATAATGGCATCGGCACCCGTATACTCTAGTACGTATTTGGCTTTTTCGGGACTATCGATATCCCCATTGGCAATTACTGGAATTTTCAGTGCCTGTTTTACAGCACGTATCGTATCGTACTCTGCTTCCCCTTGGTACAGGTCGCAACGCGTGCGTCCGTGCAGGGTAAGGGCGGCAATACCGGTGTCTTGCGCAAGCCGGGCGATTCTTACTGCATTGCGTGATTCGCGGTCCCAGCCAGTACGGGTTTTTAATGTTACTGGCACGCCTAGCGGTTCGCATGCCTTGACGACGCTTTCAAGTATCCGGGCTACGCGCTCTTCGTCGCGTAACAGTGCTGAACCCGACGCCACATTGCAGACTTTTTTTACCGGGCAACCCATATTGATATCGATAATTCGGGCGCCTTTGCTGACATTGAATACGGCGGCTTCCGCCATCATGGCGGGGTCCGAGCCGGCAATTTGCACGGCAATGGGGTCGATCTCGCCCGTGTGGTCCAGGCGTCTTGATGTTTTGACGCTATTCCAGAGGCGAGGATTGCTGGCCGCCATTTCGGACACGGCATAGCCCGCACCGAGCATTTTGCACAGTTTGCGGTAGGGGCGGTCAGTTACGCCGGCCATGGGGGCGACGAAAACCGGATTGGGAAGGGACCAGGAGCCAATGAACATCAGGGGATTTTAACCCCCGATGGGATTTCTGGCCTGAAGGGGTCAGGTGCGCAGGCCTTGCAGCAGTTGGCGGGCCAGGGTGTTGCGCAAAGGCGGCAGCATATCAAGAGTCAATAACGCCACGCCGCAGGCATGTTCCACCAGTGGGTTGCCGGTGGTAAATACACGGGGCAGGAAGTCGGTGATGCCGGCAGTCAGCCAGCGGTCGGGGCGGCGGTTGCTGGCGAATTGCGCTAGCCGATGAGAAGGATCTGTGTTTGGTTGGGCCAGCCATGGCGCCAATGCCTG
>DATJCP010000370.1:0-5834 GCA_035514715.1 Candidimonas sp. | reverse complement strand
CAGGGCCATCCAGATCTGCAGCCGTTTTCCAAACGTACACGGAGCGCCTATTCATTTTGGTGACCCCGAGGCGATCGGCATTGCTGATCTGAACAAACCCGATTATGGGGACGTGATCGATATTCTCCCCGGCGAAGTCCCCGTATTCTGGGCTTGCGGTGTAACGCCGCAATCGGTGCTCCAGGCGTGCAAACCTTCATTTTGCATTACGCATGCGCCGGGTTCCATGCTAATTACCGATATACAAAATACGGCTCTTGCAAGCTTTTAGCCTATATCAACCCGAAGGAGACAATAATGAAATATATAAAAACAATCCATCTGCTTACCGCAACCGCCTTGGCCTTTGCCGCTAGCCAGGCCAGCGCCGACCCTCTCCCAAAACATCATTTCAAAGTGGTTGGGGCCTGGACGAACCTGTCGCAATACAAAGAATTGGAACAGCCGTTTTGGACCAAGATAATTACCGAAAAATCTAATGGATCAATCACAGCCGATATTAAAGGCGTCAACGAAATGGGTCTGAAAGGGCCCGAAGTGGGCCGCCTGCTTAATCTGGGCGTACTTGATTTTGGCACGTCCGTATTGGGTTATATGGCTGCCGACAACAGCAAAAACGAAGCGATCGATCTAGCGGGACTAAGTCCGGATATTGCAACGGCCCGCCAAGTAACCAATGCCTATCGTCCCGTGCTGGAAAAGCTCTATAAAGAAAAATACAACGTCAAATTGCTTGGGATGTTTACCTATCCTGCTCAAGTCCTTTACTGCAAAGCACCAATCACAGGCTTAGCAGACTTAAAAGGCAAGAAAGTACGCACCGGCAATCGCTCGCTGGCAGAATTTGTTGGAGCGCTGGGCGGAACAGGCGTAACTCTTGCCTTCAGCGAAACAGTGCCCGCATTGCAAGCAGGCGTAGTCGACTGCGCCGTGACAGGCACACTATCAGGCTATTCAGCAAAATGGTCCGAAGTCAGCAACTACATTTACGACTTGCCTGTGGGCTGGAGCCAAGCCATGCATGGCGTGAACTATGCCAAGTGGGACAAGCTCGATGCCCCAACGCAAGATCTGCTTATCAAGGAAATTAAGAACCTCGAAGACCGTGTGTGGGAAGCCGCAGAACAAGAAACCGCGGCAGGCATTGCGTGCAACACCGGCATTGGCGCTTGTTCGTACGGACCTCCCGCCAAGATGCAGTTGGTAAAAGTATCGGATGCAGATCGCGCATTGCTGCATAAGACGCTTGAGGAGGTGGTCATCAAAAAATGGAGTGATCGCTGCGGACCGGAATGCAGCAAAGAGTTCAACGACACCATCGGCAAGGTTGTTGCCGTAAAAGCCAAGTAAACGCATAGGGGCGCTCAACCCCGCACACTCTCCAAACCTAGCTAGGCCTGACCGCATTTTGCAATGCGGCGGGCATGGCGCTTGCCAAATAAAGGATAAAGATATGTTTCCGGACACGACTCACCCCACGTCACATGACGGCAACCGCTGGCAGTTCTGGGTTGACCGTGGGGGCACCTTTACGGATATCGTGGCGCGCAGCCCCGACGGCGCGATAGTCACTCATAAGCTGTTGTCCGAAAACCCAACGCAATATCCCGATGCCGCGTTAGCAGGCATTCGATCCTTACTCGGCCTGAAAGACAATGAACCGATCACGTCGGAGCAGGTAGAAGCGGTAAAAATGGGAACAACCGTAGCAACCAATGCCCTGCTAGAGCGCAAGGGAGAGCCGACAGCCCTCTTTATCTCCAAGGGATTCCGTGACGCATTGCGAATTGGCTATCAGGCCAGGCCCCGTCTTTTTGACCGGCGTATCAACTTGCCCGAGTTGCTCTACACCCGAATTGAAGAGATCGACGAGCGCCTTACTGCACACGGAGAAGTCCTAAAACCGCTGGAAATAAAGGAAGTACGCGAAAAGCTGCAGGCAGTATGGGACGCCGGATTCCGCTCGATTGCAATCGTATTCATGCATAGCTACCGCTTCCCGAAACATGAACAGGAGGTTGGCAAACTTGCACGCGAAATGGGTTTTATTCAAGTGTCCGTATCACATGAGGTAAGCCCACTGATGAAGCTCATTGGGCGTGGGGACACGTCGGTTGTCGACGCCTATCTATCGCCCATTTTGCGGCGCTACGTAGACGGGGTGGCACGCCACCTTCAAGGCGTGCCCTTGATGTTCATGCAATCCAGCGGCGGCCTGACTGCAGCAGACCATTTCCAAGGCAAGGACTCCATCCTTTCTGGTCCAGCCGGAGGCATCGTTGGCATGGCACGTACAGCAGAAGCCGCTGGCTCCCATCAAGTTCTTGGCTTCGACATGGGCGGCACGTCAACTGACGTATCGCACTACAACGGCGAGTTCGAGCGAGTATTGGAAACACAGGTGGCCGGCATATGTTTACGTACGCCAATGATGAATATTCACACCGTTGCGGCGGGCGGCGGCTCCATCCTGCAATTCGACGGCGCACGAATGCGTGTCGGCCCAGACTCTGCAGGCGCTAATCCCGGGCCGGCGGCGTATCGCAACGGGGGCCCTTTAACGGTTACCGACGGCAATGTCATGCTTGGCAAGCTTCAGCCCGATTTCTTCCCCAGCATTTTCGGCGTAGATGGGGCACAAGCGCTTGATTTCCACGTAGTACGCGAAAAATTCAGCGCGCTTGCGCTCCAGATCAACGAGGCCACTGGTCGCAGCACAACAGCTGAAGACGTGGCGGAAGGCTTTATCACAGTCGCCGTTGCCAATATGGCAAACGCGATCAAGAAAATATCAGTCGAACGCGGTTACGACGTGACTAAATATACGCTGATGTCATTCGGCGGAGCGGGAGGCCAACATGCTTGCCTGGTCGCCGATGAACTAGGCGTACGGCGTGCGCTGATTCACCCATTAGCAGGGGTGCTCTCCGCTTACGGCATGGGCTTGGCAGACATTACCGCGATGCGCGAAGCCAGCGTAGAGCTACCGCTGGAGCACGACAGCCTTGCCCGCTGCGCATCAATTCTGGCCGATCTCGGTCAGACGGCGCGCACTCAAGTAGCCAACCAAGGAGTTGCCCCGCAGCGCATTCGATTGCTCCAACGATGCTATCTGCGTTACGAAGGCACAGACTCTCCCTTGGCGGTGGACTACGGCAGTATTGCCGACATGCAGGCGCGCTTTGAAGCAAGCTATCTGCAACGCTATAGCTTTCTTATGCCGGACAAGCGCCTTATTATCGAGGCCCTGTCGGTTGAGGCAATCGGAGCCGGCGCGGAACAAGCAAGCGCGCCAGCAGACGCTGCGCAAACCACTCGTACGGATACGCCGGCCGCAGCCGCCATGGTCCAGATATTCTCAAGGGGAAAATATCACCAGACTCCCGTCTACCGACGCGAAAGCCTTGCCACAGGAATGCACATTGCCGGGCCTGCCATTATTTCCGACGCTAACGCTACAACAGTGGTAGAGCCGGAATGGCAACTGGACATCCTGAGTGGCGGTGAAATTCTACTGACTCGCGCTGTAGCAAAAACCGAGCGCTTTGCTATTGGCACTAGCGCAGACCCAGTCATGCTGGAAATATTCAACAACCTCTTCATGTCGATAGCCGAACAGATGGGAGCGACGCTGGCCAATACCTCGTTCTCAGTCAACATCAAGGAGCGCCTCGACTTCTCCTGCGCCCTATTCGATGCTGACGGCAATCTTATTGCCAATGCACCGCACATGCCGGTACACCTTGGCTCCATGGGAGAAAGCATCAAAACAGTGATACGCAAAAACGCTGGGCGCATCCGTCCTGGTGATGCGTACTTGCTCAACGACCCTTACAACGGCGGAACCCACTTGCCCGACATGACCGTCGTCACACCGGTTTTTGACGATATGCGTGAACACATTCTGTTCTTCGTCGCATCCAGGGGACACCATGCCGACATTGGCGGGATTACTCCAGGGTCAATGCCGCCCAACAGCAGGACCGTGGAAGAAGAAGGTGTACTACTTGATAACTTCAAACTGGTCGAAAATGGCCGCATGCGTGAAGCGCAATTACGCGATTTACTGACAGGCGCCAGATATCCAGCCCGCAATCCGAATCAGAACGTAGCCGATTTGCGTGCTCAGATCGCAGCCAATGAAAAGGGGGTGCAGGAACTGCAACGCATTGTGGGCGAATTCGGCCTGGATGTAGTTCAAGCATATATGAAGCATGTCCAGGACAATGCCGAAGAGGCAGTACGCCGCGTTATCGGTGTTTTGCAAGATGGCGAGTTCTCTTACGAACTGGACAATGGCGCTGTAATCCGTGTTGCTGTCCGCGTCGACACGGCATCGCGCAGCGCCGTGATCGACTTCACTGGTACCTCGCCTCAGCTACCCAATAATTTCAATGCGCCATCCGCCGTGTGCATGGCGGCGGTCCTGTATGTATTTCGCACGTTGGTCAATGACGAAATACCTATGAACGCCGGCTGCCTGAAGCCACTGGAGGTTATTATTCCAAAGGGGTCTTTACTCGACCCCGTCTTTCCTGCGGCCACCGTCGCTGGCAATGTCGAGACATCTCAGTGCATTACGGATGCGTTGTACGGCGCACTGGGCGTAATGGCCGGTGCTCAAGGTACGATGAACAACTTTACCTTTGGCAACGATCATTATCAGTATTATGAAACCATTTCAGGTGGTTCAGGTGCGGGCACATTGCTGCAAAATGGCAGCGATAATCCAGAGCTATTCAACGGCACCGATGTAGTTCAAACGCATATGACCAACTCCCGGCTAACAGACCCCGAGGTGCTTGAATGGCGGTTTCCGGTACTACTTGAAAGCTTTGAAATCCGGCCCAATAGTGGCGGCAACGGCGCGGCCATGGGCGGCAATGGTGCAATTCGACGCCTGCGTTTCCTGGAGCCGATGACTGCATCGATTCTGTCGAACCGCAGACGTATCCCACCGTTCGGATTGGCAGGGGGAGAGCCCGGTGATGCTGGCCGAAACTTTGTCGTGCTGCACGACGGCACGCGCATCGATCTGGGCGCCACCGACTCCGTAGCTATGCAGGCGGGAGACACCTTCATTATTGAGACGCCCGGCGGAGGAGGGTTTGGACACAACGACCGCGGCAGCGATGCCAACGACCGGCGTCGTTAAGCGGTAACGTCGCTAAGGGAACAAACGTGGGGTTAGACTATGGCACTGATCCAGGCGGAATAAAGGATGCCTTACATGATGGACAAGATTCGGCTCGACAAATGGCTTTGGGCAGCCCGGTTCTACAAAACCCGAAGCCTGGCTGCAACCGAAATTGGCAAGGGCCGGATACTGGTGAATGGCCAGCCGGCCAAACCATCGCGTGAAGTCGCTATGGACGACCTTGTCAGTGTTCGCAAGGAAGACCCGGCCATCCAGGTTCGCGTGCTGGCAGTCAGCAGCGTACGGGGCCCTGCCCCCGTGGCGCGCCTGCTTTATGAAGAAACATCCGAAAGCATTGCCGCGCGTGAACACGCTGCCGAAATGAGGCGCCTGGCCCCAGAACCCGCCCATGACATTGCCGCCGGGCGCCCAACAAAGCGCGACCGGCGGCAAATTGATTTGATACGGGGAAAGTAGACGGCCTTACGCCGTTACGTGCAGCTTGGTTCCCACCGATCCGACAGTAGCCAACTTGGGCATGGCATCCACAAGGCTGGTAATGGCCTGTGCTTGATTGTCGAGCACCTTGCGCAACAGCACATTGTGCTGGTTCTGGGCAGCGGCGGCGCCTTTCAGGCCCAGCGCGGCGCTGACAGCGCTTTCAACAGACAGATCCATAGTCGACTCTAAGTTTGGT
>DATJCP010000369.1:0-3954 GCA_035514715.1 Candidimonas sp. | reverse complement strand
TGGAATCCAAACATGGAGTAATAGATATAGAAGGGCAGCATGGCGGTGCCGTGCACGCTATAGCTGGTTGCGGCTGCGACCCAGCTGGATATGGCGCCGGCTTCGCTGATGCCTTCTTCCAGTATCTGCCCGTCGATTGCTTCGCGGTAGTTCAGTATGGAGCCTATGTCTTCGGGCTCGTAGCGCTGGCCTACGCTGGAATAAATACCCACCTGTTTGAACAGGTTGGCCATGCCGAAGGTGCGGGCTTCGTCGGCCACGATGGGAACGATGCGCGGACCCAGTTCGTGGTCTTTCAGCAAGGTGCCCAGCATGCGCACAAAAGCCATGGTGGTCGACATCTCGCGGCTGCCGTCGCTGTGCGTGGCAAAGCGTGCATAGCTTGCGAGTTCGGGTACCGGTATAGGGGCAGCCAGAGTTTGCCGGGCCGGCAGATAGCCGCCCAGTTTTTCCCGCTTGGCATGCAGGTAGCGCATTTCCGGGCTGTCGTCGGCCGGCTTGTAGAACTCCAGGCCCGTGGCCTGAGCGTCGGTCAACGGCAGCTTGAAACGGTCGCGAAAGGCAATCAGGTCGGAGCCGTCGAATTTTTTCTGTGAATGGGTGGTCATGCGGCCCTGACCGGCCTCGCCCATGCCAAACCCTTTTTTGGTGTGGGCCAGGATGACGGTGGGTTGTCCTTTGTGCTTGGCTGCGGCAGTGTAGGCAGCGTGGATTTTTACCAGGTCGTGTCCGCCGCGGCGCAGTTTGTCGATTTGCTCATCGCTCAAGCCTTCCACCAGATGTGTCAGGTCGGCGTTCTGGCCAAAGAAGTGGTCGCGGTTGTAGCGGCCGTCTTTGGCGGCAAAGGTTTGCATCTGGCCATCGACGGTATTGGATAACGCTTCCGTCAGGGCGCCATTGTGATCGCGTGCGAACAGGCCGTCCCAGTCGCTGCCCCACAGTATCTTGATCACATTCCAGCCGGCGCCCAAAAACAGCTTTTCCAGTTCGTCGATGATGCGGCTGTTGCCGCGTACCGGGCCGTCCAGCCGCTGCAGGTTGCAGTTGACCACCCACACCAGGTTATCCAGGCCCTCGCGGGCAGCCAGCGTCAGGGCGCTCATGGATTCGGGTTCGTCCATTTCGCCGTCGCCGAACACCCCCCAGACTTTGCGGTTGGTGCAGTCGACCAGGCTACGGTGCGTCAGGTAATGCATGAAGCGTGCCTGGTAAATCGAGCTGATGGGGCCTATGCCCATGGAGCCAGTGGGAAACTGCCAGAAATCCGGCATCAGGTACGGGTGCGGATAGCTGGACAAGCCGCGGGCGCCATTGTCCGGCCCGCCAAGCTCCTGCCGGTAATGCTCCAGGTCGGCCTGACTGAGCCGGCCTTCAAGGAAAGCACGAGCGTAGACGCCGGGTGCGCTATGGGGCTGGAAAAAAACCAAGTCGCCGCCGTGTCCGTTTGCTGTGTTTTCACGGGCATGGAAAAAATGGTTGAAGCCGACTTCGAACAAGTCGGCGGCGCTGGCGTAACTGGCAATATGGCCGCCCAGTTCGCCATAGGCGGCATTGGCGCGTACTACCATGGCCAGGGCGTTCCAGCGCATGATGGCGCCCAGGCTTTCTTCCAGCGCCAGGTCGCCGGGAAACGGTGTTTGTCGTTTGGCAGGAATAGTATTGATGTAGGGTGTACCTATCGATGGCTTCCAGGCGACCTTGGCGTCGGATGCCAGTCGGTGCAATTCATTCAGAATGAAGCTGGCCCGTGCCGGTCCGCCAGCGTCCAGCAAGGAATGGAAGGCGTCGTGCCATTCGCTGGTTTCCATGGGATCGGTATCGATGGCGGCATAGGAGGCCAGGCTTAGTGAAGAGATAGGTGCGTTCATGGCAATGGCTTTCTGCGCAGATAAAAGGGATAGTGCCATTTTGGACGATAGGCGCAAGCATGTGCTGTTAAAATCGGGCTTCCATTGGCTGTTTGTCGGCATAAAATGCCGTAAAAATAAATAAATCAACACAATGAAGCTGGATGCGACCGATCTACGAATTCTCGATGAACTTCAGCGCGATGGCTCGCTAAGCAATGTCGAACTGGCCAAGCGCGTGCATTTGTCGCCTTCGCCGTGCCTGACACGCGTCAAAGCGTTGGAAGCGGCGGGGATCATCGTTCGCTATGTTGCCTTGGCAAATGCCGCAGCATTGGGCTTGGGGTTGAATGTGTTCATTTCCATCAGCCTGAAGTCGCAGGACAAGCAGGCATTGGCCAGTTTTGAGCAGCGTATCGTCGTTCACGACGAGGTCATGGAATGCTATTTGATGACTGGCGATTCCGATTACTTGATACGCGTGGTGGTTGCGGATATCGCCGCGCTCGAACGCTTCATCCTGGACCAGCTCACACCTATTCCTGGTATCGACAAGATCCGCTCCAGCTTTACGCTTAAGCAGGTATCTTATAAAACGGCCTTGCCGTTGATGATCGCGGGTTGATTCGGCAGCGCTCCATTCAGTATAGGAGCGCAAGCCGCGCATCAATCTACTGGCGGTGGAATTCCTTGTTTATATCGGACACCAGGTTATGCACCCATTTGTTATACGAAGGGTGAATGAGCGGCCGTGTGGCGTCAGCCTTGTTGATTTCATATCCGAGATTCGTGCTGTTTTTGTACTGGATGTCGTACTTCTTGGTGTCGAAGCGGATGGCCAAATCTACCGAATGTTGGCGCACGTCGATATGGGCCGCCAATGTGCCATCGGCAGCGGGTTTGATAATCCAGTCGCGCTGCTTTCCAGCCTGGATGATGGCGGCTTGTATCTGGGCGCGTGTCAAGGCTTTGCCGCTGGTTGTCTGGATAGGCAGATTTTCGAACGTGTCCATGGGCTTGGAGGGGCGGGCGGCTGTTGCTGCCTGGCAGAAGCTTAAAGCAGCAAGGGTACACATCAGAATACGTAACAGCTTGGTCATTTCAAGTTACTCCGTGGTTGGAAAATAAAGGGTCAGGGCCAGCGGCGGAAGACCAGCGAGGTATTGACGCCGCCGAAAGCAAAGTTATTGCTCATCACAAATTCGAGTGAAGCCGTAGCGCCGTTGCCGGTAAGGTAATCAAGCTCGCCGCATAGTGGATCGACGTCAGTCAGGTTTAGCGTAGGGGCATACCAGTCCGATTTGAGCATTTCTATGCTGAACCAGGACTCCAGCGCTCCGCAAGCGCCCAATGTGTGGCCTAGGTAGCTTTTCTGCGAACTGATGGCCATGCGCGATCCGAACACGCTTTGCGTGGCGCGGGTTTCGGCAATGTCACCTTGTTCGGTCGCGGTGCCGTGCCCGTTGACGTAGCCTATGGCCGATGGCGGCACACCGGCGTCGGCCAAGGCCATTTCCATGGCAATGCGCATGGTGGTGGCTTCAGGGCGGGTAATGTGGGTGCCGTCGGAGTTGCTGCCGAATCCGACGATTTCCGCATGGATGCGTGCGCCACGCGCCTGTGCATGTTCCAGTGATTCCAGTACCAGCATGCCGCCGCCTTCGCCGATGACAAGTCCATCGCGGGCGCTGTCGTAGGGGCGAGGCGTCAGCTCGGGCGTATTGTTCTTTTGGCTGGTCGCGTAGAGTGCATCGAACACCATGGCTTCGCTGGGGCAGAGCTCTTCGGCGCCGCCGGCCAGCATCATGGCTTGGCGGCCATAACGTATGGCTTCGAAGGCGTAGCCTATGCCTTGGCTGCCGGAAGTGCATGCGCTGGACGTCGGGATAATGCGCCCCTTGAGGTTGAAGAAAATCCCGACATTGGCGGCTGTCGTGTGCGGCATCATGCGTACATACGAATTGGCGTTGAGCCCGTCGGTTACGCCATTGAGCAGCATGTCCGCAAAGGCGCAGACATCTGGCGTGCTGCCTATGGATGACCCACAGGCGACGCCCATTCGCCCATCGGCGATGTCGGTATCACCCAGCAGGCCGGCATCTTCCAG
>DATJCP010000368.1:0-3248 GCA_035514715.1 Candidimonas sp. | reverse complement strand
ATTCCATGCTGATTAATTCCTGCTTAGGATTTGAAGCATTAATCATACTCATTATTCCCACCCCACAGTACCAACATCCCGCGTAGGGAAATTCCCGTCTCCTTGATATGCGTCAGGTACTATTGACGGGTTTTGTATCGTAGGGCGATATATCATGAATACACTAACCATATTGCTCCTGACATTCATCTTGTCAGTCACCGGGCTGTTCGTTTTTATCTGGTCATTGCGCAAGCATTTGTTTGACGATAATCCCGCTGCCGCCAATGTTATTTTCACGGAAGGTGAAATCGGCATTGTGGAAGAGCCCGCGGCTACTGCTGCGCAACACCAGGCTCTGCAAAGCGCGGTGGATGCCACGCATCCACCTCTTGTCGATCCCGCCCGCGATGCGCGAATGAAAGTCGAGATTGCCGAGCGCGTACAGGCTGACAGGTCTACGGCGTATGTGACTTTTGTGTTTCTTGCCTGTGCGGTGGTATGGCTGATATTCGCGTCCACCGCCGGGTTGATCAGTTCCATCAAGTTGCATGAGCCTGACTTTCTTTCTCAATATGCCTGGCTGACGTTCGGGCGCATACGTACCCTGCACCTGAATTCGGTTGCTTATGGCTGGGCACCGATGGCCGCCTTCGGTATTGCCATTTGGACCTTGCCTCGCCTGCTTAAAACGGAACTCATGGGAGGCCGTTTTGCGCTGTTGGGCGCCATGCTGTGGAATGCCGCACTCATCGCTGGGCTGGGCAGTATTGCCGCCGGTTTCAACGATGGCCTGGAATGGCTGGAAATCCCTTGGCAGATCGATATCTTGTTTGTCATTGGGGGCGCGCTGATTGGCTTGCCCCTGGTCTTTACTCTGCAAAACCGCAAGGTCGATCACCTGTATGTATCAATCTGGTACATGGGTGCGGCGTTGTTCTGGTTTCCCATCTTGTTTTTGGTGGGCAATATTCCAGGCCTGCACTTCGGTGTAGAGCAAGCCACCATGAATTGGTGGTTCGGGCATAACGTGCTGGGGCTGTTTTATACGCCTATTGCCTTGGCGTCCATTTACTACTTCTTGCCCAAGATCATTGGGCGCCCCATTCAGTCGTATAACCTTTCGTTATTGGGCTTCTGGGCGCTTGCCTTTTTTTACGGCCAGGTCGGCGGGCATCACCTTATAGGTGGGCCTGTGCCAGGCTGGCTGATTACGCTTTCGATTGTGCAAAGCATCATGATGGTGGTGCCGGTGCTGGCTTTCACTGTCAATCAGCACATGACCATGCGGCATCATTTCAAGACCCTGATCTATTCACCCACGCTGCGGTTCATTGTGCTGGGCGGCATGATGTACACACTAAGCTCGGTACAAGGCTCGCTAGAGGCTTTGCGTAGCGTCAATACCGTCGTGCATTTCACGCACTTCACCGTTGCGCATGCTCATCTGGGTTTGTATAGCTTCTTTTCTTTGGTGATGTTTGGCGCCATTTATTTCGTCATGCCGCGTGTCATGTCGTGGGAATGGCCTTATCCGAAACTGATTGCGCTGCATTTTTGGCTGGTTGTGATCGGCTTTGGTATTTACTTTGTCGGCTTGAGCATAGGCGGCTGGCTGCAAGGCGTTGCCATGCTTGACGCCTCCGTGCCATTCATGGAGTCGGTGCGGGTAACGATCCCCTATCTTGAAGCCAGGTCGGTGGGCGGTGGCTTGATGACACTGGGCCATTTGGTCTTTGCGGGCCACTTTGTTGCCATGGCATTGCGCTACGGTCCCAAGCGTGTCGGCCCGGCCTTGTTCCATAAGCGCGGCACAGCCGCTCCTGTGCTCGCGGAGGCCTGATCATGGAAAGCGAATACAAATTACTGGGTGGGGCCATGGTGACGCTGGCGCTGGCGACAGCCACACTGGTGGTTGTCCCTTACCTGCAGTTGCGGGATGTGCCTCCCTCGGAAGGGCTAAAGCCCTATACCTCGCAGCAATTGCGGGGCCGCGAGGTATACATCAAGAACGGCTGCGTTTATTGCCACAGCCAACAACCGCGCGCCCAGTCGCAGGCGCCGGACTTTAAACGAGGCTGGGGGCGTGCGCCGGTGGCGGGCGACTATTTCTACGATAAGCCGCATTTGCTGGGCACCATGCGCACCGGTCCCGACTTGCTCAATATAGGTGCGCGCCAGCCCAGCGCTGACTGGAACCTGGGGCACCTCTATCAACCCCGAGCCTATGTGCCAGGCAGCATCATGCCTTCCTATCCCTTCCTTTTCGAAGTCAAGGACAAGGCTGAACCGGGCGATAAGGTCGTAAGCCTGCCGCCTGGGTATGCGCCGGTGGGACAGCAGGTGGTCGCCGGGCCCGAAGCGTTGGATCTGGTCGCTTACTTGCTGGCGCTTGACCGTACTTATCCGATCAAGCTCCCACCTGATTTCGCCAAGTAACAGGGTCACCAGCGGCGCACTATCGCCTGCGCAAGACGGGTATGTTGGAGAGCAAGATGTCAGACAGATCAAAGAAAACCGAAGCTCAGCGGCGAGAAATGCCGGAGCCTTATGAGGGAAATAGGCCGATTCCATGGCTGGTCATCATTATTGTGGCTGGGTTGTTTGCCTCTGCCATTGCCTATATTTGGATTAATTACCAAACCAATCCGGCGTCTTATGGCGATCATCGCAGCGTCGTTGATTTCAAGGTGGCGGCCCCTAGCGAGGGGGGGATGGTGGACGGCGCTCAAATCTATACTGCGCAATGCCTGGCTTGCCATCAGGCTACTGGCCAGGGCCTGGCAGGGGTGTTTCCGCCCTTGGCGGGGTCAGAGTGGGTCGTTGGCAAGGAGTCGCTGGCTATACAGATTGTGCTGCACGGTGTCACCGGCGACCTCACGGTTAATGGCGTGCATTACAACGGCCATATGCCTACTTTCAAGGACAAGCTTGGCGACGCCGAAATCGCAGCGGTGATCAGCCATATCCGGACCAGTTTCGGCAATTCGGCAAGCAAGGTCGATGCGGCAAAGGTCAAGGCCGAGCGCGAAGCGACCGCCGCTCATGCTGAGCCATGGAATGGCGATGCCGAGCTGCAGGCCATGAAGTAAGTTTATGAAGCTGCTGGCGGCCATTCTGGTGGTTTGTGTTTTGGGTGTGGGCGCCATTTATGCGCAGACCAATGGCTTTGCTGTGGTCACCACTGAAGCGGCTCGGCGGGCCGATGTGCTCAAGCACCCCCGGGCTTTATCCGATGCACCGCTGCGTCTGAGTAACGGCGCGCCAGA
>DATJCP010000367.1:0-2388 GCA_035514715.1 Candidimonas sp. | reverse complement strand
CTCTCCCGTCAAAGGATGAGGAAGTTCCAGCCTGCATGCATGCAAGAACATACGGTTGAACCCCAACCGGGCAAATCGAGCCCTTACGTCGTCAGACCCGTACTTGTCGTCGCCCACGATAGGATAGCCGCTGGATGTAAGGTGTACGCGTATCTGGTGAGTACGACCTGTACGCAGCTCGGCCCCCACCAGGCTATAGCGACCATAGCGCTTTTGCAGCGTAATAATCGTATGTGCCGCCTTGCCTTGCGCATCCACCTTGACGCGCCGCTCGCCGGAAACGGTCAGCCATTTGAGCAAAGGCTGGCGTATATGCTGCTTGTCGTTGACCCAATCGCCAACAACCAAGGCCTGGTAGTGCTTGCGCCCGCCGCCTTCGCGCATCATGTCGTGCAAGGCGACCAAAGCCTTGCGCTTCTTGGCAATCAGCAACAGCCCGGAGGTTTCCCGATCCAGGCGATGGGCAAGCTCGAGAAAAGCCGCGTCGGGACGGGCAGCACGCAATTGTTCAATAACGCCAAACGACACGCCGCTGCCGCCGTGCACGGCTACGCCAGCCGGCTTATCGATAACAATAAGCGCGTCGTCTTCGAAAACAATGGGGAATACGGCTGGCGGCACCACCCTGGCCTCATCCGGCTTGGGCAGGCGCAAGGGCGGCACGCGCACGGTATCGCCTTCCTCGAGTCGGTAGTCTGCGGTAATGCGGCCTTTATTGACCCGCACTTCCCCGCCGCGTATAGCCTTGTACAAATGGCTTTTTGGCACCCCTTTGCAAAGGCGCAGCAAGAAATTGTCGATGCGTTGGCCTGCCTGTTCGGCGCCAATTTCAACAAAACGTACGCTAGGGGCTGAGTTTTCGGTAATAACAGTTTTGCGCATAGGGAAAAGCGGCATATAATCGCGTCAGCCTATAGAAGCTGAAAAAAACCGCCAAACGTAGAGATGCAAGGGATGCGTCTCCGTCGGACGAACAAGGCCCATATTGTACTGCCTGCCTTTCAGCTTCTGGGTCATTTGGTCGCCGGGGCAAGCCCGATCTTGAAAATAGTTGTGTGGCATAGCGCCCGCTGTTCATCCAGATCTACTGCCAACCGCGTGCGGCTCTGAATCTCTTGCGAAGTTTGTCATACGTTTAATGCACCAGCCGCGAATTCACACACGCGTCTGCCGTTCCCAGCAACTTTTTGTCAACCACTATAGTGAATCTGACCTCCCTGCTGACTGAACTGCGTACCTACAGGTCCGCTGTGCCTTCCTGACACAAGGTGGGCATTGCCGACGCAGTCAGCAAGCCCCCGCTGCAGATTTAGTGCCACACACCGAACGACCCGCGGTCGTGCGCCGATTAACGGTGCGCCATGACTACGGAGAAATACACTCATGAAACGAATGTTGTTCAATGCAACGCATCAAGAAGAACTACGCGTTGCGATTGTGGACGGTCAAAAACTCATTGACCTCGATATCGAAACAGCCGGGCGCGAACAGCGCAAAGGCAATATCTACAAAGGTGTCATTACTCGTATCGAACCCGGCCTTGAAGCTTGCTTCGTAAGCTACGGCGAAGACCGCCACGGCTTCCTGCCCTTCAAGGAAGTTGCCCGAACCTACTTCAAAGAAGGCGTTGATGTACGCACTGCGCGCATCCAGGACGCCCTGACCGAAGGCCAGGAACTGATCATTCAGGTTGAAAAAGAAGAGCGCGGCAACAAGGGCGCAGCCCTGACCACGTTTATTTCACTGGCAGGCCGGTACTTGGTACTGATGCCCAACAACCCGCGCGGCGGCGGCGTTTCCCGACGGGTCGAAGGCGAAGACCGCCAGGAACTGCGTGAAACCATGGACCAGTTGGATATTCCAGCCGGCATGAGCATCATCGCCCGCACCGCCGGCATAGGCCGCAACGTCGAAGAGCTGCAATGGGACCTGTCCTACTTGATGCAGCTCTGGAACGCGATCGACGCCGCAGCACGCGAAAACAAAGCGCCCATCCTGATCTACCTGGAATCCAGCCTGGTCATCCGCGCCATTCGCGACTACTACTCGCCCGAAATCGGCGAGATCCTGATCGACACCGACGACATCTACGAGCAGGCCACCGCCTTCATGAGCGTGGTCATGCCCGATAACGTCCAGCGCGTCAAAATGTACCGCGACGACGTACCCCTGTTTTCCCGCTTCCAGATCGAACACCAGATCGAAACTGCCTACTCGCGCACGGTTCAGTTGCCTTCGGGCGGCTCGGTGGTTATCGACCACACCGAAGCGCTGGTCGCTGTCGATGTGAACTCGGCACGCTCCACACGCGGCGCCGACATTGAAGAAACCGCAATGCGCACCAACCTCGAGGCTGCCGACGAAGTCGCCCGCCAATTGCGTTTGCGC
>DATJCP010000366.1:0-2426 GCA_035514715.1 Candidimonas sp. | reverse complement strand
TCGTGCACGCGCACCAGCGTTTCGGTGTCAGGCGTAATGTTGCCATGAACCAGCGCCATATGCGGCGCCCCCGACGACAAATCGCGATAGGCCACTGCCGTGAATTCGCCCCA
This sequence comes from Candidimonas sp., assembly GCA_035514715.1. Taxonomy (GTDB): domain Bacteria; phylum Pseudomonadota; class Gammaproteobacteria; order Burkholderiales; family Burkholderiaceae_B; genus Pollutimonas. Next base: position 2,313 of record DATJCP010000366.1, on the reverse strand, counting down.
TGACGTTTGCATTTTGCGGCTGGCCAGCCGTTCGATCATGGATTCGTGTTCGCTGCGGTATTGGATAAGGTCAGAAATGGTGCCGATCTTAAGGCCGTGCTCACGAGCAAACACTTTCAGGTCCGGCAAACGCGCCATGGTCCCGTCGGGTTTGAGGATTTCGCAAATAACTGCCGCAGGCGTCAAGCCGGCCAGTGCAGTCAGATCGCAACCAGCTTCGGTATGCCCTGCGCGCACCAGCACGCCGCCACGCACGGCCTGTACCGGAAAGATATGGCCAGGCTGCACCAGGTCGGACGGCTTGGCATCGCGCGCCACCGCAGCCTGAATAGTGCGGGCGCGGTCAGCTGCGGAAATACCGGTATCCACCCCTACAGCGGCTTCGATGGACATGGTGAAATTAGTGCCGAAGCGGGTGCCGTTGCGACTTGCCATCAGGGGCAAGTCAAGCTGGCGGCAACGCTCTTCGGTCAGCGTCAGGCATACCAGGCCACGGGCATGTGTGACCATGAAATTGATGGCTTCAGGCGTAACGAATTCGGCCGCCATGACCAGGTCGCCTTCGTTTTCGCGGTCTTCTTCGTCAACCAATATGACCAGCCGGCCAGCACGCAACTCGGCAACAATTTCGGTAACGGGAGAGATATTGTAGGATTGCGCTGTATCGAAATCCATGTCGGACGGCTTGCTCATGAATATAGGCTCAGTAAAAAGTTGGGTCATTTTAACGCCTTCCCGAACCCGCCCATTCAAAGCCGGGTAATATCCGCATAAAACATAACATGAATCCTCCATGCGCGAAAAAAAAACAGCGGTAAAGCCCGAAAATGATGGCCGCCGCAGCATCCAATCCGTAGAAACCGGCTTTCCGTTGCTAGCTGCGCTGGTCGATTCCGGCAAGGCCCTGACCCTGCGCGATTTGGCGGCGCAAGCTGGCATGACATCGGCAAAGGCTCATCCCTACCTGGTCAGTTTTACACGTGTGGGCCTGGTCCAGCAGGATGCCGCCACAGGCCAATACGAACTGGGCCCCTTTGCACTGCAAATGGGCCTGGTCAGCCTGCAGCGCCTGGATTCAGTACGCGCCGCGATGCCTGAAGTCAACCAGTTGGCCAACCAGATCGGACATACGCTGGCGATTGCCGTACTGGGCTCGCATGGGCCGACCATGATACATATTTCCGAGGCCAGCTATCCGGTGCACGTCAATATGCGCAAAGGTACGGTCATGTCCATGCTCCATACCGCCACCGGCCATGTCTTCGCCGCCTGGCTGCCACCCAAGATAGCACAGCACTATATAGAACGCGAAGCCGGCGATACGGCCGTGGTGACCAGCATCAGCCCATTGCGGCCCAGCGCTGCCGAACTGGACGCTTTGCTGTCGCATATCAGGCAAGTGGGCGTCGCGCAGGCGCTGGGCAACCCGCTGCCCGGCATCGATGCCCTGTCGGTCCCGGTATTCGACCATTCTGGCAATGTGGTCCTGGCCCTGACCAGTCTTGGGCCGGCCACGCTGTTCGACGCCAGCCCGCAAGGCGCTATCGCAACGGCCCTGAAAGAATGCGCAGCGGCAATATCGGAAAAACTCGGGTATCGGCCCAACCGATAAACCGCTAAACTCGCCCGGCAGGACAACTTGATTTACGGCTTTTTCATAGACCAATAACTACCGCATAAAAACGGAGACAAACTCATGAAAGCATCAAGCTTGCTGTTAACCACTTCTTTTCTTGCCGTGCTGGGTACTGCGTCGGTTGCGCAGGCGCAAGACACCTGCGCCAACCGCGGCGACCTGGACACCATGTATTGCGACGCCAACAACGACTTGGTCGCCGATACGCCTACCGATGCCAGCAAACTGAAAACGCCTTCCACGGTGGTGTTTACCTATACCCCTGTTGAAGACCCGGCCGTGTATGCCGAAATATTCTCGCCATTCACCAAGTACCTGTCGCAATGCGTAGACCGCAAAGTGGTCTTCTATCAAGTGCAAAGCAATGCCGCTGAAATCGAAGCCATGCGCTCGAACCGTCTTCATGTGGGCGGGTTTTCCACCGGGCCGACCAACTTTGCCGTCAACCTGGCTGGCGCCGTGCCTTTTGCCGTCAAGGGCGATGCCAATGGTTTTCAGGGCTATAACCTGATCCTCATCGTCAAAAAAGACAGCCCGTATAAAACCCTTGCCGACCTGAAAGGCAAGAAGGTTGCCCACACATCGCCATCGTCCAACTCCGGCAACATGGCGCCTATCGCCCTTTTACCAAAGAAGGGCTGGTTCCAGGCAAAGACTACGAATTCCTTTACTCCGGC
>DATJCP010000365.1:0-1734 GCA_035514715.1 Candidimonas sp. | reverse complement strand
GTAAGCGGCAGTACGCGACGGATATGGTCGCGCGAAGCGAGCTCTGGCACCACGCCGCCATATTCCTGGTGCATGGCAATCTGGCTATGCAGGGAATGGGCCAGCAACCCCCGCTCGGTGCAGACCAAAGCCACACCCGTTTCATCGCACGAACTTTCGAAACCAATAATTATCATGGGCGTTAGTTTACAACCGTTGGTAAAACCGCTTTAAAATTCAGGCCGCATTATCGTTTAAAGACGCAACACCATCTATTACCTTAGGAAAGCCCCATGCTCGAAAGATTTTTCCAGTTACGTGAACACGGAACAACAGTGCGCACTGAAATTCTGGCCGGCATCACGACCTTCCTGACCATGTCCTATATTATTTTCGTAAACCCGGAAATACTATCCAGCACAGGCATGGATAAAAGCGCTGTGTTTGTCGCGACCTGCCTGGCCGCCGCCCTGGGCACGCTTATTATGGCTCTGCTGGCAAACTGGCCTATCGGCATGGCTCCCGGCATGGGCTTGAACGCCTTCTTCGCATTTACCGTAGTCGGTGCGCTGGGTTACAGCTGGCAGCAAGCGCTTGGGGCTGTCTTCATCTCCGGCGTCATCTTCCTGATTCTGACACTCACCGGGATACGCTCGTGGCTTATCGATGGAATACCGCAATCATTGCGCTCGGCCATTGCCGCAGGCATAGGCCTGTTCCTTGCCATCATTGCCCTGGGCAGTTCCGGCATAGTCGTATCCAACCCCGCCACTAAAGTCGGGCTGGGCGACTTGACCTCGGCGCCCGCTCTGTTTGCCATGCTGGGCTTTTTCATTATTGCCGCGCTTGACTCCCTGAAGATCAAGGGCGCCATCCTGATCGGCGTACTGGTTGTTACCGTAATGTCCATGCTGACCGGCTACAGCCAGTTTCAGGGTGTATTTTCACCGCCTCCCAGCCTGGCCCCGACCTTTTTCCAACTGGACATCATGGGAGCGCTGCATACTGGCTTCATCCATGTCATTCTGGTGCTGGTGCTGGTCGAAGTATTCGATGCCACGGGAACCATGATAGGCGTCGCAAAGCGCGCCAACTTGATTCAGGAAGGCAAGCCCAACCGCCTGGGCCGCGCCTTGATGGCCGATAGCTCGGCTATTGTCGCCGGTTCATTTCTGGGTACCAGCAGCACCACCGCTTATGTGGAAAGTGCATCGGGCGTACAGGCGGGTGGACGTACCGGCCTTACCGCGCTGACCGTTGGCATACTGTTCTTGCTGGCGCTGTTTCTGGCGCCTTTGGCCGGATCCGTTCCGGCCTACGCCACGGCCCCAGCCCTGCTTTATGTTGCTGGCCTGATGTTGCGCGAAATAACCGAAATCGACTGGAGCGAAATAACCGAAGCGACTCCCGCTGCATTAACCGCCATCATCATGCCCTTTACCTATTCCATTGCCAATGGCCTGGCTTTCGGTTTTATCAGCTACGTGGTGCTTAAAGCCATCACCGGAAAATTCCGTGAAATCCATATGGCAACCCTACTGGTCGCCGTACTGTTCGTGATCAAGTACGCCTTTTTCCCCAGTTAGCATCCAAACATTGTTACCTACTGTAATCACGTTCCAATTTTAAAAACGTTACACTGCTTCCACGTACATTTTTTTTGTTAAAAAGCGGCTATTGATAGCCGCTTTTTGTTTGGGGACACTATGAGCACCATCGATTTGACCAAAGACACTTTCCAGGCGGCTATCAAGA
>DATJCP010000364.1:0-14889 GCA_035514715.1 Candidimonas sp. | reverse complement strand
TTTGATAGGAAAGGCAAGTTTGTCGGCCCGGCAAATGAGTTCCTGGTGTTCGCGGTCGTGGTGCAAGCTGCCTTTGCAAAGTGGGCAGACCAGTATTTCAAGCAGGCGGGATTCCATGCGCGGCTCCTGTGAGGCTAAGGGTTAAAAGACAGAGTGTAATGCCTATGGGGGCTATGGGCTTGCGGCTGATTTTTTATCGGCAATAACCCGCAGAAACTGCTCGGCCAGGTCTATCCAGTCAGGATCGGAAAATAGCGCCGCTGCATGTACGACCCACAGGCGGGGGTCATTGAAGCGCTCACACTTGACGGCGTCTTTCGCTGTGATCAGGATGAGGGGCGAGGACAGAGCCGTAAAAGGTGAGCTTTCATAGGCATCATGGTCAGGCAGTCCTATCGTTTGTTCCAGGTTAAGGCCGGCTGTCGTCAGCATCGAAAAAAAACGCTCAGGGTGGCCGATGGCGGCCACGGCGCTGATGCGGTCTTTGCCGTATTGGGCCAACCAGGCCGGCCAGTCTAGCGATAATCCGGTGGACAACTGCACAAGGCGGGCAGGTTGCAGGCGCATGCTCAGTTGATGAGCCAGGGTGGAGATAGGAGCGGGCTTGGGCTGCCCGTCTTGCAGGTTGGTGATCAGGTAGTCTACGGACTGCAAACGGCTGGCTGGTTCGCGCAGTGGACCGGCCGGCAGCAGGCGGCCATTGCCGATGCCGCGCCCATCTTGTACGACGATTTCCAGGTCACGCCCTAGCGCCAGGTGCTGCAAGCCATCGTCAGCAATAACGACATTGACATCAGGATATTTTTTTTTCAACAGTTTCAATGCCAGCACACGGCTGGGATGCACGGCAATCGGCGCTTGTGTGGCCCGCGCAATCAGGGCCGGTTCGTCGCCGAATTCCGACGCCGCCAGATTCCCTCGGCCCGACTTGGCCTGTTCGCCGACTTTTACGCCATAGCCCCGGCTGATGACGCCGGGGTGCCAGCCGCGTTCTTGCAAGGCTTGCACCAAGGCGATGACGACGGGGGTTTTGCCTGTGCCGCCCACGTAAATATTGCCCACTACGACCACAGGCAGCCGGCTGTGGTGAGCGAGTTCGGGTTGTTGCTGGTAGCGGCGGTGTTTCAGGGCGACCGCGGCCATCATAGGCAAAGATAGCGGCCACAGCAGCGTGCTGACCAGGCCCTTGCGTTGCCAGGCGGAGTGAATGGCCCTGGTTAACGAAGCGGCGATTTTCATGGGGAGCTCTGTGTGGCAAAGTTGACCCGAGATATGCCAGCCAGGCGAGCGGCTTCCATGGCTCGTACTACTGATTCGTGCGTGGCCTGCGCATCGGCATTAATGACCAGGACGGCTTCTTTGCTGTTTTGTGCTGCGGTTTGCAATGCCTGGGCAATTTCCTGACTGGTGGTGTTCGACAATAGTTGCCCGTTCAGTGCATACAGGCCTTCCTGGCTGATGGCCATGTTCAGCGCATCGGTGTCGGCCGCCTCGGCCTGGGCTTCGGGTAAAGCGACCTTTAACTGGTGCAAGCGCGTAAACGAGGTCGTGGCCGCCAGGAAAATGAGTATGACCAGAAGCACATCGATCAGTGGAATCAGGTTGATTTCCGGTTCATCGTCAAGTTGGCGGCGGCGAAAGTTCATTGCGCGGCCTCGCGGCTGACCAGGCGGTTGAGCACGTTAGCCTCGCGTTCCATTTGATGAAGGAAGTGATCGACCCGCGAGCGGAAGTACCTGTGGAAAATGAGCGCGGGAATGGCGATGATGATGCCAAAACCGGTGTTGTAGAGTGCAATAGAGATGCCGCGTGCCAGTTGCGCCGGGTCGCCGCCCGCAGGCGTATATGAACCGAAGATTTCTATCATGCCGACGACGGTGCCGAACAGCCCCATTAGCGGTGCGACGACGGCAATAGTGGCCAAGGCAGGTAAATAGCGATTCAGGCGGTGCGCCACATCTTTGCCGACGTCTTCGATTGCTGCCAGCCGGAAAGTATGGGATTCGCCGCGATTTACAAGGACTTCAGCCAGTACGCGCCCAAGCGGCGAGTTGCCCGCCAGGCGGATTACCGCTTCGGGGCTATCGTTTTTTTGCCGCAGCAGTTCGAGTACCTGGCCGGGAAGTCGGCGGGGGAATACATGCTGTGTGCGCAACGATAGGAACCGTTCGATGATCAGGGCAAGGCCGAGAACGGAGGTGGCAACCAGCAGCCATATAGGCCATCCGGCCGCGTGGATGATTTCGAGCAATGTTGTCTCCGTCCGTGTATGGTTAGGTCGAGCATTGCATTTTACAATCGATAGCTTGTTATAGGCAGTGTTGGTTGCGTGTGGCTTGAAAGTCCCATGTGACGTACGGTTTCTATTCGTGACAGCTGAAAGATATTGTGGCTTGGGCGTTCTGTAATCCTGTACGCTGGAAAGCGGCATGAGTATGTGCCTAGCGCCGATAGCTCTCTCCAAACACAAGTATGACCTGAAAAATATAGGCCAAATGGCGTGTATTGGTGCTCTCCAGAAGGTATCCACAAAATCTGTGGATAATTCTGTGGATAAGCTTGCTGACAGCCGCTGTTTTATGGGTCTTGAGGTTCAGTGGCTAATTTCAGCTCACCCCCTCTATTTTTGTATTGTTGTTATTTATCAGGTAGTTATGTTAGTTGCTTAAAGGGTTTTTTGATCTATGGGTGGAATTTGTTTGATATTTCACCAATTTGACAAAATGATTTCTTCTGTGGACAGAATTTAGGTTGAAGTGGATTTCCTTATGGATTCAGGTAGTAAAGAGCTCGCCGGAGAGGGTGTTTGGACAATAAGCCAGTTGAACCGCCAGGTTGGGCAACTGCTGGAAAGTCATTTTTCGCGTATTTGGGTTCGCGGCGAAATTTCCAACTTTACCCAGGCAGCCTCGGGCCATTGGTATTTTTCGATCAAGGACGAAGGCGCGACGGTGCGGGCAGTCATGTTTCGAGGCAGGGCGCAGGCGGTCGGATTCGTTCCCAAGCCGGGCGAACGGTTCGAGTTTCGCGTCAACGTCACGTTGTACGAGCCTCGCGGGGACTACCAACTGCAAGTGGAAAGCATGCGGCGCGCGGGCAGGGGGGATTTGCACGAAGCCTTCATGCTGTTGAAGGAAAAGCTGGCGGCCGAAGGCTTGTTCGAGGCAGACCGCAAGCGCCCGATCAAACCTATGCCACTGGCTGTCGGCGTAGTTACGTCTTTGGCCGCCGCTGCCTTGCGCGATGTCTTGACGGCGCTTGCCCGGCGTGCGCCTCATGTTTCGATTATCGTTTATCCGGCACCGGTTCAGGGCCTGGATGCCGCCGGAAAGTTGGTGCAGGCGCTTAACGAAGCTATCGCACGCAACGAAGTGGATACGCTCTTGCTGGTGCGGGGCGGCGGCAGCCTCGAGGACCTATGGAGCTTCAACGACGAGCGCCTGGCCCGGGCAATCGTCGCCAGCCCCATTCCCGTCATTAGCGGAGTGGGCCACGAGACCGACTTTACGATTGCCGATTTTGTAGCCGATTTGCGGGCGCCCACACCTACGGCCGCTGCCGAGTTGTGCTGTCGCACGCGGCAAACCTGCTTGAACCAGTTGGACGCGGCTTTCGGCGCTTTGGGCGCGCAGCATCATCGTCTGCTTGAACGCGCATCTTTGCGGTTGGACCGGGCCGTGGCGTTGCTGATCTCGCCCCAGCAGCGGTTGCAGCAGCAGAATGACCATTTGCGGGCTCTGAAGAATCGTCTGGCCCGCGCAGCCATTGGCCCGCAAGAACGGCGTGCCGCACGTCTCGCCCTAGTCAGAGCCAAGCTGGCGCATGCCCAGCCGCGGCTTCCCCAGTTGCGTGGCGAGGTTGAACGGCAGATGCAGCGTCTTTCCAGTTCAGCTCAGCGCCAACTGGAGCGCCAGCGCCAGCGGTTTGACGCAGCCTCCCAGACCTTGCAGGCGCTCAGCCCGCAAAATATCCTCGGACGCGGCTACGCCATAGTGCGTAACGATGAAGGGAAGATCATCAAAAATGCGTTAGACTTGAGTGTTGGCGAACAACTTGGCGTTGAGCTTGGTCAAGGCAACTTGCGTGTCAGTGTGCTACAGGCACACGCCCTGCTGTGAACGCCCGGTACCAACTCGCCAGGCACGATCTCTGTGCTGTTTGGCCTTTCGACTGGTTTTTTTAAGGAATTTGAACATGGCTTTTACGCTTCCCCCGCTACCTTACGCACTCGACGCTCTGGCTCCCCATATTTCCAAAGAAACCCTCGAGTTTCACTATGGCAAGCATCACCAGTCGTATGTCACCAACTTGAATAATCTGGTGGCCGGCACTGAATTCGAATCGGCTTCCTTGGAAGACGTCGTCAAGAAATCTTCCGGCGGTGTTTTCAACAATGCTGCGCAAATCTGGAACCACACTTTCTACTGGAACAGCCTGACGCCCAAGAGCGGCGAACCCACTGGCGCGCTGCTTGCAGCAATCAATGCCAAATGGGGCAGTGTTGATGCTTTCAAGGAAGCCTTCAACAAGTCGGCCGCCGGCAACTTCGGTTCTGGCTGGACATGGCTGGTCAAGAAATCCGATGGTTCGGTGGATATCGTCAACACCAGCAATGCGGCAACTCCGCTCACAACGTCCGACGTACCACTCCTGACCTGTGACGTCTGGGAACACGCCTATTACATCGACTACCGCAATGCCCGTCCTAAGTACCTGGAGCATTTCTGGAACCTGGTGAACTGGGACTTTGCAGCGGCCAACCTGGGCTAATCCCACTTTCCTGCTGCATTGGCGCATAGCGCCAGCTCTTGAGCCCTCGGCATTGCCGGGGGTTTTTTGTTGTCTAGGCTGTTGCTGTCGATGGTTTGGCGTAAGCGGCCACGCTGTGGACAATAAGGTTTAGGTATCGAAGAATAGTCCGCTGAATGCGCTAAGATTGTCAGTTATTGCAGAGGCAGGGTGTCACTTTGCCGTGTGCAGGCGGTACGAATTCTATGCTTTTATTTTCTGTTTAATCCTGGGCTTAAATCATGACAAATCAAGCTTTCATTTGCGATGCTGTTCGCACACCATTTGGCCGCTATGGCGGCGCTCTTGCTTCGGTTCGCACCGACGATCTTGCCGCTGCCCCCTTGAAGGCTTTGATGCAGCGCAATCCCGATGTGGATTGGACCAGGCTGGACGATGCCTTGTTCGGCTGCGCAAACCAGGCTGGCGAAGATAACCGCAACGTGGCGCATATGGCGACATTGCTGGCGGGCTTGCCTATCGAGGTGCCCGGCGCCACGATCAACCGCCTGTGCGGCTCGGGGCTGGATGCCATCGGGTCTGCTGCGCGCGCCATTCGTTCCGGCGATGCACAGTTTGTCCTGGCGGGCGGTGTTGAAAGCATGAGCCGTGCTCCTTTTGTCATGGGCAAAGCTGAAAGCGCCTTTTCGCGTAGTGCTGCCATATTTGACACGACCATAGGATGGCGCTTCGTCAACAAGTTGATGAAGTCGCAGTATGGCGTGGATTCCATGCCCGAGACGGCTGAAAATGTAGCCGATCAGTTCAAGGTATCGCGTGCCGACCAGGATCTTTTTGCCTTGGCAAGCCAGAACAAAGCCGCCGCGGCGCAGTTGGCCGGGGTATTCAAGTCTGAAATTGTTCCGGTGCTGATCGCTCAGAAGAAGGGTGATCCTATTGTCGTCGATACCGACGAGCATCCACGCCAGACAACGTTGGAAACGCTTGCGCGTCTGAAGCCAGTAGTGCGACCCGATGGCACCGTGACCGCCGGCAATGCGTCTGGCGTCAACGATGGTGCTTGCGGCTTGCTGGTCGCTTCAGAATCGATGGCGCGCGAGCAAGGGCTTACCCCGCGTGCGCGTGTTGTCGCCATGGCTACGGCGGGTGTCGAGCCACGCATCATGGGCATAGGCCCAGCGCCAGCCTCGCAACGGGTTTTGGCTTTGGCTGGGCTAACGCTGGATCAGATGGACGTTATCGAGCTGAACGAGGCTTTTGCTTCTCAGGGGCTGGCTGTGTTGCGTCTGCTGGGTCTGGACGACAATGATCCGCGTGTGAATCCCAATGGCGGTGCGATTGCCTTGGGTCATCCTTTGGGCGCCAGTGGCGCGCGTTTGGCGATTACGGCTGTTAACCAGCTGCATCGCACGGGCGGCCGTTATGCGCTGTGCACGATGTGCATTGGGGTGGGGCAGGGTATTGCGGTAATTCTCGAGCGCGTATAACCGTCGTTGGGCCAGGTTATTGGCCATAGTTTTATACGATGGAAAGCATCATGAGTCTGTGGATTCATGGTGCTTTTTTTGTGTTTGTTGTGTATTGCTTTTTTGATCCATGCGTCATTGGTAGTGGCATTTCTTTCCTGGCCCGGGCCCGTTACGGCTGTCGAAACAAGGATGCGCGAGATCGCATATCGTGATCGTTGGCAATACCCTCCGGCGATACCTATCACCACGTTCGAGACGCAACGACCGCTGCTAATGCCTGACTCTAAGTTCGAGCAGCCCCGGCTGGCGGGGCGCGCAGAACCAGCGTAAGAATTCTTTTGAGCCAGCCATGGCCAATGCAAAAAGGCCAAGCACCCAGCCCGCACCAGTGGCGTGTTAAGGAGGAAGATCAAGGCAGCAGGCAAGCGGCGTACCAGTGTCGCGTTAAAACGCACTAAGGCAACAAGCAATGCCCCAGCAGCGTATCAATAATGACTGACAGCACGCTACTGGTACATTAAGTAAATTACCGATTAGGCCCCGGCAGATTAGCCACCACTGCACCAGCCTTCACTTGATGGTCCTTGAACCACCCCTGCTGCATCTCCAGCGCATAAATCACCGGCCCTACAGGACAATGTGAATCCAGACTATGCGGCTGCATATCCGCAATATTCACAATCACACCCTTCGCATCGATAAAAGCAATCGACAACGGTAAAAGCGTGTTCTTCATCCAGAAGCAAGGCATACCCACTTCATCGAAAACAAACAGCATTCCGTGATCCGGCGGCAGCGACTGGCGTTGCATCAGGCCAAAAGAGCGGCTGTCATCAGTTGCCGCAACCTCAGCATTTACCGCATTGGTACCTACCATTAATTGCGCTGTAGGCAACAGCATGCCTTGCGCTTGAACAGGCAATTGCCCGATTACGCCAAACGTCAGAGATACGAATAGCGTACGAAAAAAAACAGGGCTTAAAAGCCCTGTGAGCGGATAAAATTTAAACATTGTTATTAAAAAGCAAACCCAGTTGTTGCGTGCGATCAGGCAGCCGTAATATTGAGTGCTTGTTTACCTTTTGGTCCTTGAGCAATTTCAAAAGCGACTTTTTGACCTTCTTTCAGGGTTTTGAAGCCGTTCATTTGGATGGATGAGAAATGCGCGAAAAGGTCTTCGCCCCCATTATCCGGGGTAATAAAGCCGAAACCTTTAGCATCATTGAACCATTTGACGGTTCCTGTCAGCTTTTGGGTATCCCCTGGGTTAGAGGTTGCGGTTGTATCAGACATACGGACTGCCTCTCGACTATAGTATAAGGTTGAAACTCGACTACAAGGTTTAGCTTTAGCCTACGGATTCTGGTGTGCTAACAAAACTTCCTAGCAGTCAGAATACGTAGATAATGCGCAATTTATCCTTGTCAAGTCAACTATGGAAACCACTAGTATTGTCATGGCTACTCAAATAGAAAACCAACGCGATACAGTTTTGGATCGTCAAGCCGCCAAACTTGCGCCGCCGCCCATGTATCAGGTGGTGTTGTTGAATGACGATTACACGCCTATGGATTTCGTCGTCGGAGTCTTGCAACGGATTTTTGGAAAAAACGAAGACGAAGCAGCTCGTATCATGTTGAAGGTGCATCACGAAGGGCGCGGGGTTTGCGGTGTGTATTCGCGTGACATCGCGGCTACGCGCGTCGAGATGGTGCGTCAGTTGGCACATGCGCGCCAGCACCCCCTGCAATGCGTCATGGAGCCTGCACCCGACAGCTAACCTCGGCCTTTGCATATAAGCGTGCAGCTAGCGTGGGCACTATGCAAAAAGTACGGGTATAGTAAGGTTATTGGCGGTTTTGATACCCGCCGACAACAGTAAGATGACTCTTTTATTAATGTTGATACGCAAGGTCGATTTAGTCATAGAATAGATTTATCGAATTGTTTGTCCGCTCCGATATGTATGGAGGAAGCGTGATTTCCGAAGAACTTGAAGTCAGCCTGCACATGGCCTTTGTCGAGGCCCGAACAGCGCGACATGAATTTATTACGGTTGAGCATCTATTGCTCGCCTTGCTCGACAACGTCGCCGCTGCCGATGTGCTGCGCGCTTGTTCCGCCAATATTGACGTCTTGCGTCAAGAACTACGCAAGTTCATCAACGAGAACACGCCCGTATTTCCCGGCGAAGATGAAGTCGATACGCAGCCCACTCTGGGTTTCCAGCGCGTCATTCAGCGTGCCATCATGCATGTGTCGTCGGGCAACTCCAACAAGAATACGGTTACTGGCGCCAATGTGCTGGTGGCCATGTATGGCGAAAAAGACTCCCATGCGGTTTACTTCCTGCAGCAGCAGGGGGTTACGCGCCTGGATGTTGTCAATTTCCTGTCTCATGGAATTACCAAGGGCAACGAAGAAGCTGCGGCCGAGCCTCCCAAAATGCAGGCTGTTGAGGCCGAGCCCAAGTCCGATCAGCAAAAATCGCCGCTCGAACTGTACGCCACCGACCTTAACGCCGAAGCGCGCCAAGGCCGTATCGATCCTTTAATTGGGCGCGAGCACGAAGTCGAGCGCGTCATTCAGGTATTGTGCCGTCGTCGCAAGAACAACCCCCTGTTGGTGGGCGAAGCCGGTGTGGGTAAAACGGCCATTGCCGAAGGGCTGGCCTGGCGCATCACCAAGGGCGATGTGCCCGAGATCCTCGCCGATGCCGAAGTCTATGCGCTGGATATGGGGGCTTTGTTGGCCGGAACCAAGTATCGGGGCGATTTCGAGCAGCGTCTCAAAGGCGTGCTCAAGTCGCTCAAAGATAACGTCAACGCTATCCTGTTCATCGACGAAATCCACACGCTTATTGGCGCGGGTTCCGCTTCGGGCGGTACGCTTGACGCCTCCAACCTGCTCAAGCCAGCCTTGTCGTCGGGCCAGCTCAAGTGCATGGGGGCCACAACGTATAACGAATATCGTGGCATTTTTGAAAAAGATCACGCTTTGTCGCGCCGTTTTCAGAAAATCGATGTGGCCGAACCGACCGTGGAACAGACCATCCAGATTCTGCGAGGTCTGAAAGGCCATTTCGAGGCACACCATGGTGTGCGTTATTCCGCTGCCGCCATTACCGCTGCCGCCGAGCTTGCCGCACGCCATATCAACGATAGGTTCTTGCCCGATAAGGCCATTGATGTCATCGACGAGGCCGGGGCCGCACAACGGCTGTTGCCGCGCTCGCGTCAAAAGAAAGTGATAGGCAAGGCCGAGGTCCAGGCCACGGTTGCCAAGATCGCGCGTATTCCGCCACAAAGCGTTTCTAACGACGATCGCAATAAGCTGGCTACTCTTGAACGCGACCTTAAAACCGTCGTGTTCGGCCAGGATACAGCCATAGAAGCCTTGGCCGCCGCCATTAAAATGGCGCGTTCCGGGTTGGGGCGTCCCGACAAGCCGATTGGTTCCTTCCTGTTTTCGGGGCCTACGGGCGTCGGTAAAACCGAGGTCGCACGCCAGTTGGCTTTTGTTCTGGGTATCGAGCTCTTGCGTTTCGATATGTCCGAATACATGGAACGTCACACGGTGTCGCGCCTGATCGGTGCGCCTCCGGGCTACGTCGGTTTTGATCAGGGCGGCCTGCTTACTGAAGCCGTCAGCAAGCAGCCGCATTGTGTATTGCTGCTGGACGAAATCGAAAAAGCGCACCCAGATGTGTACAACATCTTGCTGCAAGTCATGGACCACGGCACGCTTACCGACAACAACGGTCGCAAGTCGGATTTCCGCAATGTCATCCTGGTTATGACCACCAACGCTGGTGCCGAAGCGCTTAATCGAAGCACCATCGGTTTTGCCACGCCTTCTCGTACGGGCGACGAAATGGCCGATATCAAGCGCTTGTTCACGCCTGAGTTCCGTAACCGCCTTGATGCCATCATCGGTTTTACGCCGTTGTCGCGCGACATCATCATGCGGGTGGTCGACAAGTTCCTTATGCAGCTTGAAGACCAATTGCACGAAAAGCGGGTTGAGGCAGTGTTTTCGCAAGAACTGCGCGAGCATCTTGCCAAGGAAGGCTTTGATCCCGCCATGGGCGCGCGGCCCATGCAGCGCCTGATCCAGGACACCATACGCCGCGCTTTGGCCGACGAATTGCTGTTTGGGCGTCTGGCTGATGGCGGGCATGTTGAAGTTGGTCTCGACAAAGACGGAAAAGTCGATCTTGTCATTACTAGTAAGCCCGAGAAGTCTGCCAAGTCCAACCATGCTTCGCCCTCGCATCCGGAACCTGAGCTGGTTGATTGATGGGTGAAGGGCCGGTTGTCGCTTGCGAACACTGTGCAACGTTGCATCTGCATACGGCTATTGAGCCGCGCGCAGTTGCAGCGTGCGCGGTCTGCGGCTATGTACTGTACCGGCGTAGCGGCGTTCCCATTCAGGGCTGGATAGCGCTGGTGGTTGGCGCCTTGCTGGTTTTTGCTATCGCCAACTACTTTCCAATTGCCATACTCACCCTGAACGGGATGACAGTGCAGGCCTCCTTGCCCGAGGCCTTGTGGTTGACCTGGAAACAAGGCCATCCCTCATTGTCGATCATGACGGGCTTGTTTGGATTTTGGCTACCGCTATCGCAGTTGTTGTTCCTGCTTTGGGCTTTACTGTGCATTCAATCGGGGCGGTTGCCTGGCGACTTTCGCTACGGCTTGCGGTTTCTGCATTGGATGGCGCCCTGGTGCATGGTTCCTGTTTTGATGCTGGGCATCCTTGTGGCCTTGGTGAAATTTTCCAGCTTGGCTCATCTTGCCGTAGGTCCGGGATTGTTGGCTTATGGTGTGCTAACTGTGATGCTTACCAGTCTTAGCCGAGTGACGGCACATCGTTTATGGGGTTACGCCGAAGAAGCGGGGTTGGTGCCAACATCAGACCCGGATCTCTCTGCAGGGCGGGCTGTTGCATCGTGTTCATCTTGTGGATATGTCCAGAATATCCAACCTGGTGCACAGGCGTGTGCTTGTGCGCGTTGCGGTGCGGGTATTCATTTTCGCAAACCTGATTCGTCTTCCCGGGCATGGGCGTTGGTCATTGCAGCCAGCATTGTTTATATTCCAGCAAATGTTTTGCCCGTCATGCAACTGCGTACTCCATTTGGCGATAGCGCGCATACCATACTGGGCGGTGTTATCGAGCTGTGGCAGTACGGGTCCTGGGATCTTGCGGTAATTGTTTTCGTAGCTAGCGTGGTGGTGCCCATGACCAAGCTTTTAGCGCTGGTGGTGCTATTGCTGGGCAAGCAATGGCGTGGCAACAGCATTCAGCGTCAACGTACGCGTTTATATGAACTTATCGAATTTATTGGGCAATGGTCGATGCTGGATGTTTTCGTGGTCATCCTTTTGACCGCCATGGCAGATTTCCCAGGTATTTCACAGATAGTCGCGGGGCCAGGCGCCGCAAGCTTTGGCTTGGTGGTGATTCTTACCATGTTTGCCGCCATGAGCTATGATCCGCGCCGCGGTTGGGACCTGCAGGCCTCAACATCACAAGCAGGCACGATACAATCGCCCGCTAGTTCAACCGGCCGGCAGATGCTGCCCGGCAGCACGCAGTATTAAGAGAACGGTATGACAGACCACAACACTGCGCCTGAGGCCGCAAAAACCTCCGGTGACAAGCCCGAAGAGACAGTTGGCCAGTCTCAACGCCTGCGCCAGCCTGATATCAAGCCTGGGCGTGAAGTGCGATTCTCATGGATATGGCTAGTACCGCTGGTGGCAGCTGTGGTCGGGGCTTCGCTATTGGTGCGCAACTGGATGTATACGGGGCCTACGGTCACCATCAGTTTCGAATCGGCAGAGGGGCTGGAGGTCGGGCAAACCAAGGTTCGCTACAAAGACGTAGTCGTGGGCATGGTAAGTGGCAGAAAGGTGGCGCCGGATCGCTCCAAAGTGCTGGTCGAGGCCGAGTTGAACCAAGAAGGGGCTTCGTACCTTACGCAAGCAAACACCCGTTTCTGGGTGGTACGTCCTCGTTTGGGCATCAGCGGCGTTTCCGGCTTGGGCACTTTGTTGTCGGGGGCTTATATTGGCGTGGATACGGCGCAATCAAAGAGCGGCAACGAACCGGTATATGAATTTACCGGCCTGGAAAAGCCGCCCGAGATCGCCAGCGGTCGCCCAGGTTCACGCTTCACCTTGATGGCGGCCGACCTTGGGTCGCTGGAAATCGGATCGCCGGTTTATTACCGGCGAATACAGGTTGGCCAGGTGGTAGGTTACGACTTGGATAAGGGCGGAAAAAAGGTCGCGATCCAGGTTTTTGTGGATGAGCCTAATGACAAGTTTGTCACAAAAGATGCGCGCTTTTGGAATGCCAGCGGTATCAACTTGTCATTGAGCGCCGAAGGGTTTACCGTGCAAACGGGGTCTTTGGTGTCAGTAGTAGCGGGCGGAGTGGCTTTTGCTTCGGCTGATGAAGCCAATGCCAAGCCCGCTGAGGACGATAGCGTATTTCAGTTGGCCGCTACAAAAGAACAAGCCATGGCGGACCCGGATGGCCCGCCATTCCCCATTCAGTTGAAGTTCCGGCAGTCGGTGCGAGGGTTGAAGGTGGGTGCTCCCATCGATTTTCGCGGCCTGGAGCTGGGCAAGGTGGTGGATATCGACCTTGAATTCAATGCAGAGGAAAAGTATTTTTATGCGCTGGTCAAGGGCGAGCTTTATCCTATGCGGTTTGGGGACGCCTACGAAAACATGGTCAAACTGAGTCCCGATTCCGGATATTCAGGCCTGGATTTGTTGGGCTTTATGGTAGAGCACGGTTTGCGTGCGCAGATGCGGGCCGCTAATTTGCTTACAGGCCAGCAATACGTGGCGCTGGACTTTTTCCCGGATGCCAAGCCGGTCGAGTTTAATAGCAAGGCGCAGCCTCTGGTGTTGCCAACCATCGTTGGCGATTTTGATCGCATGCAGCAGCAAATCAGTAGCATAGTCACCAAGCTCGATGCGATTCCGTTTGACGGTATAAGCAAGGACTTGCGTGCCAGCCTGCAGTCGGTGGCGAAGCTGGTCAAGAATCTTGATGGCCAAGTAACGCCCCAAGCCAGCGCCATGCTTAAAGCCGCGCAAAAGTCCTTGGCCAGTGTGGATAAACTGTTGGCGCAGAATTCTCCCATGAATGACAACATAGATCGCACCTTGCGTGAAATCAGTACTGCGGCCAAGTCGCTGCGCGCTCTGGCTGATTATCTGCAAACTCATCCCACTGCGCTTTTACGCGGGCCCGCCCGCGACGTCCTGCCTGTCAGCCCCTAGGAAGCCTTATGAATTGTGGTCGAATCTTTTGGTATGTGTTGCTGTCGAGTGCGCTTGCGGCCTGCGCCAGCACACCTGCCCGTTATTACACTTTACAGCCGGTGTCGGTGGTTGAATCTGCAGCGGGCGCTCAAGGGCGAGGGATGTCCAAGTATGCCATCAGTGTGCAACCTGTAACGGTGCCCGAGCAAGTTGACCGTCTGCAGATTGTTCTTAGCGATCCGCAGAGCACACAGGTGACCTTATTGAATGGTTCTTTGTGGGCTTCCCCGCTGTCTGACGAGATACGCAATGCCTTGTCCGACGAGCTGTCGCGCAAGTTGGGCGTGTTGGATATTGCCAATGGCCAAACGCCTGAGTCCTTGGCGTTATGGAAGGTGGGGCTTCAAGTGCAGCGCTTTGAGTCCATTTATAACCAGCGCGTGGTGCTGGATGCAACTTGGCGCCTGACACCCGTTAACCAGCCGGGTAAAAAAGCGCAGATATGCCGTGCCGAGGTGAAGGTTGCCGTCGGGGAAGGCATTTCCGCGATGGTGGAAGGGCACCAGGAAGCGTTGCGCCGGCTTGCTGCTGTGATTGCCGAGAAGCTTGCCGGCACAGCAGGAAAATCCAGTGTTAGTGGCGTGCAAGAAAAGGGTTGTACCTTTTGACCGATTTTGCATAAAGGGTTAACCATAATATAAAAAAAGGTACAACCTGTTTAGTATTTCGTTCTCGTTTCATGGCGGGGAAGCGTTGGTGTGTGCCGGGCTGGCCGCCGCGTAGATAAACGAAATACAGGAACAGGCTATGGCAACGACCACGCTGGGTGTGAAGGTTGATGAAACGCTGCGCGAGCGTTTGAAAGTCGCGGCAGGCAAGCTGGGTTGCACCCCGCACTGGCTGCACAAGCAAGCGGTGCTCGCCTATGTCGATGCGATTGAGCGTGGGCAATTGCCTGCCGAGATCAGCTATTTCGGCGCCACCGACGGCGATACATCAGTTGACGAGTCCGTCAATGTCGATCAGTCATCGCCGTTTTACGAATTTGCCCAGGATATACAGCCGCAGTCGGTGTTGCGTGCGGCGATTACATCGGCTTATCGCCGCCCTGAAACGGAATGCGTACCGGTGCTGATCGATCAGGCGCGGGCTGCCCAATCCCAAGACGTACAAGCACTGGCACGTCGCTTGGTGGAGGCCTTGCGCGGCAAGCGCAAAAGCGGTGGGGTTGAGGCCCTGATCCAGGAATTTTCCTTATCCAGCCAGGAAGGCGTGGCGCTTATGTGTCTTGCCGAGGCTTTGCTGCGCATCCCCGACAGGGCAACGCGCGACGCGCTCATACGCGACAAGATCAGCCATGGCGACTGGCGTTCACACATGGGCGA
>DATJCP010000363.1:0-5303 GCA_035514715.1 Candidimonas sp. | reverse complement strand
CTGGTCAGTTGAGGGTCGATAGCATTTTTCGCAGCGTCGGCCTGGGTCTGGGCATCCAGGGCTTTGGCGCGCAGGTCTGCCAGCTGCGTGTCGTCCAGCGGCTCTTTGGGCAGCGCAGTGAGTTTTGTTTGTACGGTATCGA
The DNA here is from genome assembly GCA_035514715.1 of Candidimonas sp. GTDB lineage: Bacteria > Pseudomonadota > Gammaproteobacteria > Burkholderiales > Burkholderiaceae_B > Pollutimonas. Next base: position 5,161 of record DATJCP010000363.1, on the reverse strand, counting down.
TTTGCGTGCGTGCGGTGTCGAGCACCTTGTCTACGTCGATTTTTGTATCGGGGCCGGCTGCATAAACAGGCGCAAATGCCATCATGGCCAAGAGCATCAAGAGCAGTAGCGCAGTGCGCAGCCAATAGCCGACTGAATGCTTCGGTGCGGAGCGGGTCTGGCGATATGGCGATGGCATCAGGGAATATCTAGGAAAAGGAATCATGTTTGTGACATGGCTGGCCCGGCAGGCTGTTTGCCTGGGGCGCATTTGGTGGTGCCGCTAATAATAGCGCCTAATCCCTTGTTAATCGGGGTTGATTCGTAAGCAGTTAAAATGGCTGGCAACATTTATATCGCCCTCAAGCAAAGGCCTCTAACCTGGCTTGGGAAATGGCGCTTCACTACTTTATTGAACCCGGTTATGACCCATCTTATTCTTCAAGCCCCGAATTTAGTCGCTGCCAATATTGAAAAGGTGGCGGCCATTGCGAATGCAGGAGGGGTGCAAGAGCTGGGCAGCACAGCAGTGCGCCTGCTTGATGTCGATAGCGCCGAGCGCGCGGCTGTCGAAGAATGTTGCACAGAGTTTGGCATGGACTATGCATTTTTCGAGCAGATTGCACGGCTGCGCGACTGCAAGATTCTGGCCATGGATATGGATTCGACACTGGTCAATATCGAATGCATAGATGAAATTGCCGATATGGTCGGACGCAAGGCTGAAGTTTCGGCTATTACCGAGGCGGCCATGCGGGGCGAAATCACCGATTTCGCCGATAGTCTGACGCGGCGCGTGGCTTTGCTGGAAGGCGTGCCTGTGACTGCCCTGGAACAGGTCTACAGCGAGCGCTTACGGCTTAATCCTGGTGCGGAAAAGTTGATTTCAATGGCCAAGAAGACAGGTCTGAAAACCTTGCTGGTGTCGGGCGGGTTTACGTTTTTCACCGAGCGCCTGAAAGAGCGTCTGGGTTTGGATGCCGCGCATGCGAACGTACTTGAAGTCAATGATGGCAAGCTGACGGGCAGGGTGGTTGGGGGAATTGTCGATGCGCAGGCTAAGGCCGATCATCTACAGGCGCTGGCCGCGCAGTTGGGGGCCGATGCTGAGCAGATAATTGCCGTGGGCGATGGCGCCAATGATCTGAAAATGATGGCATTGGCCCGGTTTTCAGTGGCCTATCGTGCCAAGCCGGTAGTGCGCCAGCAGGCTAACTTCGCCTTGAACGTCAGCCCATTGGATGGAATCCTGAATTGGTTCCGCTTGAGCCATTGATGCCTAGTGCCGGATGCGTGCCGTAGGCGCAAGGTCCGGCTATGGCTATATATGCAACTGCTGTAATTCGGGTTGTGGCGCTGTCGACAGGAAGTGCCGCATTTTTTCCATGAAGGCTGGGGTTGCAGTTGCCGGGACTTTTTTCAACCAGCTTATGGCTTGATCCATATTGCCTTGCGTTGCAAGTACTCGCGCATAGTTGAATTGCCCACGGAAATCGCCACCTTCGGCTGAGCGGCGGTAGCAACTAATTGCCATTTCCATATCGGCTTGGACTTCGCGGCCATCCTCGTAGAATCCACCTAGAATATTCCAGGATTTTGCATGGCCCATGTTCGCTGCTTTTTCCAGTAAAGCAAAGGCCTGCGCGGGGTCGGCCTCTATGCCGCGTCCCAAGGCCAGCGATGTCGCATAGTTGTACATGCCCCAATCCAGTCCGCGGTCGGCAGCCAGTTTGAACCAATACGTTGCTACGATCAGATTGGGTTCTATGCCCCAGCCATTTTCATAACAGCGGCCGACCATATTCATGCCCATGACATGATCGGCATTTGCCGCTGCCTTGAACCAGTGCAGGGCTTCTTCGGGGTTTCGTTCGACGCCTATTCCATCCAGCAGCATTTGACCATAGTGCGCCTGTGCATCGGCCACGCCATGTTCGGCTGCTGTAGACAGCCATAGTGCGGCAGTATCGGGCGGGCCGCTCATGATTTCACGAAGCTGTTCCGGCGTGGCGGCGTTGAATTCCTGGATGCTGATTTCTTTCATTTTCTTGCAATGATAAAGGCTGCTCAACTCTGCTTGTTGGGCAGCCTTGTTGCTTTTTCTAGTAGGACAGATTCATGCTGAGAATGGCAGAACGCCCTGGGGCGATGCTGGCATAGTGGGATGCATAAGCCTTGTCATAGTACGTTTTGTCGGTCAGATTGAAGACGTTCAGCTGCACGTTCAGATTCTTGTTGACCTCGTAGCCGGCCATGGCGTCGAAGCGCCAGTATGACGGTATGTACAAGTTATTGGCGGTGTTGCCGTATTGCTTGTCTACAAAATAGGCTCCGCCACCGACCACGAGCTTGGGCAGGACCTTGTATGTTGTCCAAAGACTGGCGCTATGTTTCGGGGTATTGGGGAATACATTGCCCTCATCGGTTCCGTTCGGGCCGCCATCCGTAATCTTGGCATTCAGGTAGGTATAGCCGGCGAAGATGTTCCATTTAGGTGTGATGGCGCCTGAAATACCCAGTTCCAAGCCATCCACCTTTTTCTTGCCCGCCATGGCGTAATCATTGTTGGGCATCGTGATGCGGGCATTGGTGGTTTCGGTACGGAAAATGGCAGCGGTCAGGCTCACGCTGTTGTTCAGCACGTCCCATTTTGTGCCAATTTCGTAGGTTTTGTTCTTTTCAGGCGCCAAGTCGGAGGCGTTCAGGCCGACATTGCCCCGGCCCGGGATTACTCCGGGGCCGCTACCTTCGCCCAGATCGGAATTGGATGGTGTGGACGACGTTGCGTAGGAAACATAAACGCTGCCATTGTCGGCGGGCTTGTAGACCAGTCCGAGCTGATAATTTACCAAGGTGTCGTCGCGACGGATAACGGCGAACTTGTTGGCGGGTGTATTGGTGAACTTGGATGAGTAGTCATCAACACGCAATCCTAAGCCGGCTTGCCATTGCTTATTGAACTCTATAGTGTCGAAGGCATAAATGGATTTGGTGGTGTTTTTGGTCTTGCTATATTGCCCATTCGGCCCGCCAGTGCCGGTATTGACCCATGGATCATTGGGGTTGGGGTTGTACAGGCTGGTGCAGTTATAGTTCGATGCGGCGCCGATGCCGGCTTTGCAAGCGTTCGCGGCGCCACTGCCAGAGCCACGGTTAACGTTCAAGCTGTCTTTCTTGCCTTTCTCTTCAGATAGCTCGATGCCGACATTGAAACTATGTTTCAGCGACCCAGTTTCGAATTTGCCTACGAGTTCAGTCTGATTGGCGATACTTTCCACATCGCTGATACGCGAGTTCATGCGGCGCCAGACTTTTCCGTTGACCACGTTACCCTGGCTATCGTCGGGTTGAGTCCATACGTATCTCTGGTCGGACTTGGTATAACGGCTGGTGTTGCGTAATGTCAGCCGGTCGCTGAAATCGTGTTCGATACCGATAGTCGCCATGTCTGATTGGGTCCTGCGGTAGTCGCTGGTCAAACCATAGAAATTGTCGCGATCAACATCGATGGGCCCAATAAGGCCCACCCTGGGGTATCCATACGGAATACCGCTGTCGGGCAGGTCGTCTGTCTGCAGATGGTAGTAGCTAAGCGTGACGCGGGTGGGGGTGCCCAGCCCGAAGCTGATGGTCGGCGCTATGCCCCATCGGTGATTATTGACAGCGTCGCGGCCGGCGACATCGGCGTCGTGATACATACCGTTCAGGCGGAAAGCTGTGGTGTCTGACAACCGCCAGTTGCTGTCTATGGTGCCGCGATAGTAGTTGTCGGTGCCCAGGCCAAGGCTGGCATTGGTGAAGTCGTCGAGCTTGGCTGTTTTGCTGATCAGGTTGATACTGCCGCCCGCGCCGCCGCGGCCGCCGTAGGCGCCATCCGAACCCTTCACGACTTCGACTTGTTCAAGGTTGAACACTTCACGCGACGTCGCGCCTATGTCCCGCAAGCCGTCCACGTAAGTACTGCCCTGGGCATCGTAGCCGCGTATGAAAGGACGATCCCCCAGCGGGTTGCCGCCTTCGCCAGCGCCAAACGTGATACCGGGAGTATTGCGCAGCACATCCGTCAAGCTGGATGCCGCTTGGTCTTTCATGACCTCGGCAGGAATGATTTGCACCGATTTAGGCGTGTCGACCAGCGGCGCAGTGAACTTTTGCGATGCGGATTGCTTTACATCGTAGCTTGTCGCCGCATTGCCCTGCACATGAATAGGGGCAAGCTCGGCTGCTTGGTTAGCACCTGTGGTTTGCGCCATGCCCGCAGGGCTCATGAACAAGGCAGGTGTGGCGATGGCTGTTGCTAGGCTTCCCGCTCTATTTGCGCGAAAGAAAGAGGAAGAACTGGATTGGTCAGACACGGTTTAACTCCGGGATAAAAGTGCGAATCATTCTTATTTGAAGTCATGAATTCTATGGAAAACAGCTTACCGAGAGCTGAATACCCAGTTTTGTCCCAGAAATACAACAGTAAAAAAGCTAGGGAAATGTGCGCACTCCGTCAGCCAAGGCTGCTCAGGCATGAGGCTAGGTATTGCCGATGTCATGCAAAAAGGCTACGCACCAGGCCACGAGGAGCGCTACACCATCCTCCAGGGCCTGCCCCGCGGATTTAGAATGGAACACCAATGCATAGACCTAACACGCGGGTTAAGGTCACGCCAACGCCCGTAACACCTTCCGCACAGTATCAATCCGGACGCTTACCTTCTGCCCATCCTTGATATCGACCTTCAGCTTATCCTGCCCCGCAAGCTTCACACTCCGTTCCTTCTGAACCAACTCAATAATCCGCATCGGCTCCACATTCGGCTTGGCAGAAAACTGAATCATCGCCTGCGCCTCGCTGGCATCGATCTTGATCACACCCAAAGGCTCCGCATTCAACCGCAAGCGATGCGTCGACAGCAATGTTTGGGCGGCTTCCGGTAGCTTCCCATAGCGATCTATCAGTTCTTCCTGGATCGTGATGATATCGTCCTCATGCTTGGCGTGGGACAGCTTCTTATACAGCCCTAATCGTGCATGCACATCGGGACAATAGTCCGAAGGCAGCAGCGCCGACGCATGCAGGTTCACTTCGCACAGTGCGGAAAAAGGTGAATCCAGATCAGGCTCTTCACCTGACTTCAGGGCCCGTACCGCTGCATTCAGCATCTCGGAATACATCGAGAAGCCAATTTCCTGG
>DATJCP010000362.1:0-3852 GCA_035514715.1 Candidimonas sp. | reverse complement strand
GCTAGCGCCGATGTTGCCGCCTGCGCCAGGGCGGTTTTCTACAATAATGGTGCCCAGATCCGGCTGTACTTTTTCAGCGAGCAAACGTGCCATGCCATCCAAGGGGCCGCCCGGAGCATAAGGAACAATGAATGTAATAGGCTTGGAAGGAAACTCTTGCGCGACAGCGGGTGTTGCCGCGGCGGAAAAAGCCAAACAAGCCGCCAACGCCATCGCGGGCCAGGATTTCAAAGCAGGCAACATAAACAGAAACACCTTGTCATAAAATATCGAGAGGTATAACCCTACACCATTTCAAGCCTATGCGCGATAGCAGGCCTATGAACACAGCAAGAATCAGTGCAGGATCTGACTAAGGAAAAGCTTGGTGCGGTCGTTCTGCGGGTTATCAAAGAAGGCATCGGGCGTATTTTCCTCGATAATCTCGCCCTGATCCATGAAGATGACACGATCGGCGACCTTGCGCGCAAAACCCATTTCGTGGGTAACGCACAACATGGTCATACCGCTTTCTTCGGCAAGGCCCACCATGACGTCCAGCACTTCCTTGACCATTTCCGGGTCAAGCGCCGATGTGGGCTCGTCGAACAACATGATTTTCGGGTTCATGCACAAAGACCGTGCAATGGCGACACGCTGCTGCTGGCCGCCGGAGAGCTGACCCGGATACTTGGCAGCCTGATCAGGAATACGCACCCGTTCAAGGTACTTCATGGCAGCAGCCTCGGCCTGGGCCTTGGACTGCTTTAGCACCCACACCGGACCAAGGGTCAGGTTTTCCAGGACGGTGAGATGCGGAAAAAGATTGAAGTGCTGGAACACCATGCCAACATCGCGGCGGATGGCCTCGATTTGCTTCAAGTCGTTGGTAAGCTCAATGCCGTCGACAACGATGCTGCCTTGCTGGTGCTCTTCCAGGCGATTGATGCAACGTATCATGGTGGATTTGCCTGAGCCTGAAGGCCCGCAAATGACAATCCGTTCGCCCTTGCCAACATGCAGATTGATGTTGCGCAAGACGTGAAACTGCCCATACCACTTATTGACATCTTCCAGGCGAATAATGGCCTCAGACATGTCTGTACTCCCTTGTTTGAATCGGCGCCTGCATAGCTGCACAAATCATGTTGATCAACGTTGATGTCCCGTTTGCAAGTGCTTTTCCAGCGACTGGCTATAACGGGAAATTGAAAAGCAAAAAATAAAATAGATGAATGCGATAAACAGATAGGCTTCGGCGCTGAAACCACGCCAGGCCGCGTCGGCGACAGCCGTCTTGGCAGCCTGTGTCAGGTCGAAAATACCGATAATGACGACCAGCGAGGTATCTTTGAAAAGCGAAATAAAGATCCCCACCAAAGGCGGTATGACGACTTTAAGCGCCTGCGGCAGAATGATCTTGCGCATTTGCTGCCAGTAGCTCAACCCCAAAGAGTCCGCGCCTTCGTATTGCCCCCTGGGTATTGCCTGCAAGCCGCCCCTGACGGTTTCCGCAATATATGCCGCCGCGAACAAAATGATGGCTATCTGGGCGCGCAGCAACTTATCAATGCTGAAGCCCTCAGGCAAGAACAAAGGCAGCATGACCGAGGACATGAACAACAAGCTGATCAGCGGTACGCCGCGTATGAGTTCAATATAGACCACACACAGGGCCTTGACCGCCGGCATATGAGAGCGCCGCCCCAAGGCAAGCAACAAGCCCAACGGAAAGGCGAATGCAATGCCGAAGGTAGCAAGTATCAGCGTTAGCGGAAGCCCACCCCACCTGTCATTTTCGACATGGCTAAGGCCGAATATGCCACCCCACATCAAGATCGCCACGGCGCTAAGCGCGACTATCCAGATCAGCCCCAAATACGGCTTCCAGAACCAGCGCAGGCAGCTGCAGAAAATAACAGCGATCAGAATAAAGCTGGCGAGCAAAGGCCGCCATTGCTCATCGTAGGGATAGATGCCGAACAGGATCAATCGATGCTTTTCAACAATGAAGGCCCAGCAAGCGCCACCCGACTCACGGCATTCCTGGGCATTGGTAGCATTGAAGTTGGCCTTGATGAAAAGCCATTCGACCATGGCCGGCACTATCATCAGCAAGAGCCACACCACCAGGACGGTAAGCAATGTGTTTAACGGCGAGGAAAACAGGCTGGAACGCAACCACGCAACTATGCCTTGTTGCTGAGATGGAGGCGGAAGGCCCGGCGCCGTTGAGGTATTCAAGCTCATTTAGCGCTCCACCAGCGCAATGCGCTTGTTATACCAGTTCATGAAAATCGAAATCGACAGGCTAACTGTAAGGTAAGCCGCCATGATGATCAGAATGCCTTCAATGGCCTGGCCTGTTTGGTTAAGCGTGGTGTTGACCACGGAAACGATATCGGGATAGCCAATAGCCACGGCCAGCGAACTGTTCTTGGTCAGATTAAGGTACTGGCTGGTCATGGGCGGTACGATGACGCGCAGCGCTTGCGGCAAAATGACCAACCGCAACATACGTGAGCGTGATAAGCCTATGGCTTCCGCAGCTTCCCATTGCCCCTGGCTCACCGACTGTATTCCCGAGCGTACGACCTCTGCAACAAAAGCAGACGTGTACATAACCAGGCCGACAAGCAATGCTGTAAATTCAGGCGACATCGACAATCCGCCGCTGAAGTTAAAACCGGTCAGTGCAGGCAATTCCAGCGTTAGCGATGCGCCGCTGATCAACCAGCCTGCCAGCGGAAAAACAATAAGCAAGGCAAGCGCAGCACGCCCCAAGGGAAAAATATAACCGGTGGCCTCTTGCCGTTTTTTCGCCCAATGCCCGACCACCAGGATAACGACTATCGCTATTGCCAGACCGCCCATGATCCAATCCAGGGCGTCGCCCTGCAAGGAAGGCAGCTTCAAGCCACGGTTCGAGATAAATACCCCGGGCATGGGGTTCAACGCCTGGCGCGGCCCAGGCATGCTTTCGGTAATGATGGCGTACCAGAAGAACAACTGCAGCAACAAAGGGATGTTGCGCATCACTTCGATATAGACATTGGCAACGCGCGAAAGCAGCCAGTTCTTGGAAAGCCGAGCAATACCCAGCAATGTCCCGAAAAGTGTTGCCGCAATAATGCCGACCACCGACACACGCAGCGTGTTGATCAAGCCCACCCAAATGGCGCGACCATAGGTGTCGGCGGGGGTATACGAAATAATGGATTCGCCAATGGCAAAACCGGCTTCCCGATGAATAAAATCGAAACCGGTCGATATGTTGCGCACAGCCAGATTATGCAAGGTATTGGAAACCAGATACCAGACCCCGAAACCCACAATCCCCAGGATTAAGGCCTGATAAATAATGGCCCGAACGCTGGGATCATTCCATGATAATCGCCGTTTTGGCGCCTGCCGTACAGATGTATTTTTCGTCATAAAGATTGAATCATTCGGGGACCCTGACGCAGCACTCCCATTGCCAAAGGCCGGGCCAGCAAGGCCCAGCCTTTGTGTAAAAACGACTTGCCTAGCGTACCGGCCAGCCGTACATCAAACCGCCATCGCGCCATTGCGCGTTAAGACCGCGTTCCAGCTTCATTGGCGAGTCCGTACCGATATTACGGGCGAAAGATTCGCCATAATTACCGACTTGCTTGATGATGTTATACGCCCATTTATTATCCAGCCCAAGACCCTTGCCCATTTCCCCGGTTACGCCCAGGATACGCTGGATATTCGGATTGGGGCTTTTCAGCATTTCATCCACGTTCTTGGATGTAATGCCGTATTCCTCGGCTTCGAGCATGACGTTAAACGCCCAGCGCACCACCATGAACCACGGGTCGTCGCCTTGGCGAACCATGGGACCTAAAG
>DATJCP010000361.1:0-5398 GCA_035514715.1 Candidimonas sp. | reverse complement strand
GGTAAGCACCAGCCAATAAGCGTCATCCGGCAAGTCGACCACCTCGTCTGCATCGCCTTGCAACACCCGTACATTATTGGGTATGTTTTGGGGCCAACAGTCTTCGCGCGGGTCCAGCCAGGTAACGCGCACAGGCAAATCACCCAACAGCCGCACAATAGCCTGCCCCACATGACCAGCGCCGCATACCACCACTTCCATGGCCGGTGCCGCCCAGATATCCACCCATTGCCCGTTTGCCTCGTCCCAGGATGATCCCGCCATCCCATTTGCCGACAAATCAGGTCCGGTATCGATACCAGGCATATGATCGTCCAGCAAGGACAGTGTGCGCCTTAGCCACAGCCCTTGCTGCAATGCGCTGGACACCGCCTGGCACCACGGCAGGTCTTCCTGGGTCAGGCACTCGAAGGCCAGCCACATAACCCCGCCGCAACATTGCCCCAGGCTGGGCCCCAACGGGAAGCGCCGCAGCTGCCTGCCACGCTTTCCTTCATCCAGCATAGCCTGGGCATAAGCAATGGCTTGCCACTCCAGATGCCCACCACCTATGGTGTCGACCGCCCCGCCCGGCCCAACCCACATGCGCGCCCCCGCATCACGCGGCGTTGAACCCTGGGCTCTGACCACCGTCACCAGCACTTGTGGCTGGCCCAGCTCCAAACCCTGCACCAAAGCGGCAAACCAGCTGGTCAGCGAGCCACCGGACGCACCCTGCGAGGCGAATTCAAAATCAGACATGAAACGATATCGGCGCCGACGATACCTGCGATACGGATTCCAGCGCTTCCAGAACACGCTCAGCCGTGGCCGGTGCATTCAAAATGGGGATGACACCCGGCCCTGCTGTAGACCGTATGGCATCGCGGATTGCCAACAGCACGGAAATTGCCGCAGGCAGCGGCGGCTCGCCCACGGCCTTGGAGCGATAGATATTGTTCTCGGTATTGCCGTTATCGAAGAATTCAACATTCATGATGGGCGGGCAATCGGAGACGGAAGGAATCTTGTAGGTGGAAGGAGCATGGGTCATCAACCTGCCCTCGTCGTTCCACCACAATTCTTCGGTAGTAAGCCAGCCTACGCCTTGTATGAAGCCGCCTTCGATCTGGCCCATATCCACCGCCGGGTTCAGCGAACGACCAGCGTCGTACAAAATATCGGCGCGCAGCAGACGGCTTTCGCCTGTCAGGGTGTCGATGATCACTTCCGAACACGCAGCGCAATACACGAAGTAATAGAAGGGCCGGCCGGTCCGCGTCTTGAAGTCGTAATGGATTTTTGGTGTTCGATAAAAACCCGAAGACCACAGCGGCACACGTGCGCTATAGGCTTGCTGCACAAACTCGGCAAAGCCCAGCACCGCTCGGTCGCCGCAAAACACCTTGTTGGATCGAAATTCGATATCAGCCGCATCGCAGCCATAGAAATCAGCCGCATACGCCGTCAAAGCCGCTTTGATTTTTTGGGCGGCATCTTGCGCGGCCTTGCCGTTAAGATCGGTGCCCGACGACGCCGCCGTAGCGGAGGTGTTCGATACCTTGGACGTATCGGCGGCCGACACCCGCACATGGGCAATATCCAGGCCCAGCTCTTCAGCCACTACCTGGGCAACCTTGGTATTCAAGCCCTGGCCCATTTCTGTACCGCCATGGTTGATCAGCACCGAGCCATCGGTATAAATATGCAGTAAAGCGCCGGCCTGGTTCAAATGTGTAGCGGTAAACGAAATGCCAAACTTCACCGGCACCAGCGCCAGCCCTTTCTTAAGTACCTTGCTGTTTTGGTTGAACTGATCGATTTGCACACGACGCGCCCGGTAATCCGACGAGGCCTCCAGCTGATCGACCAGTTCGTGTATGACGTTGTCTTCGACCGTCATCCCGTAGGGCGTGATGTTGCGGTCGCTGCGGCCATAGAAATTCAGCTTGCGTACATCCAGCGGATCTTTGCCCAGGCGTATGGCAATGTCATCGATAACGTACTCAATCGCCAGTATGCCTTGCGGGCCGCCAAACCCACGGAAAGCGGTATTGGACTGCGTGTTCGTCTTGACCCGCAGCGACAGGATATCGAAGCTGTCCAGATAGTAGGTATTATCGGTATGAAACAACTGCCGGTCCGCCACGGGACCCGACAAGTCAGCCGAATAACCGCAGCGCAATTGATGCTCGAAGGCTACGCCCAATATGCGCCCTTCGTCGGTATAGGCAACATCGTACAAGGTGCGAAAATCGTGCCGCTTGCCTGTCATTAAAAAATCGTCGTCGCGGTCAGCCCGTAGTTTCACGGGCTTGCCCGTGCGCCTGGCAAGCAAGGCTGCCACGACGGCATAAGGCCATGACTGGCTTTCCTTGCCCCCGAAACCGCCGCCCATACGACGGCATTCGACCTTGATCGTATGGGCAGGCTGATGCAACGCATGCGCCACCATGAACTGCATTTCCGATGGATGCTGTGTAGAGCTATACACGTGCATTTCCTGGTTTTCGCCAGGCACTGCGTAGGCTACCTGCCCTTCCAGGTAAAACTGCTCCTGGCCGCCGCAAGATACTTCGCCGCAATGGCGGTTCGGGCCTTGCGCCAACACCGTCTGGATATCGCCACGCTGGATATGCACAGGCGGCAACACGTAAGACGCCAGGTCGGCGCCCTCCTGAACATCCAAAGTATGACCAAGATCTTCATACTGAACCTTAGCCAGCATGACGGCACGCCGGGCCAGATCGTGGCTGACAGCCGCCACGGCAAACAACGGCTGCCCCACATATTCAGTATGACCATCGGCGAAGATAGGCTCATCGTCCAGAAATGGTCCCAGGTACTTTTTCCCTGGAACATCATCTAGCGTGACGACGGCAACTACGCCCGCGGCCAGCCTGACCGCATCCAGATCCATGCCGACAATACGCGCATGCGCCCGCTGCGACAGGCCAAAAGCGGCATGCAAGGTTCCGTGGCGCTCGGGCAGGTCATCGGTATACAAAGCCGTGCCGCTGACGTGCAAGGACGCACTTTCGTGCGGCACGGGCTGGCCGGCGGTTTGATAGGGCTTGTCAGGCATGACAGTATCCTTGCACGCGAGTATCGGCCATACCCGTGCTTTCAAGATAAAAACGGTACAACAGATTTTGCGCCGCTTTCAGACGATAGCCGCCTGTCGCCCGCATATCGCTCAAGGGTTGGTAATCGGATGCCAAAGCCCCCATGGCCCGCCTGATCGCCGCTTCATTCCAGGGCTGGCCCAACAACGCCTTTTCCGTTGCCAGCGCACGTTTGGACGTGGCCGCCATCCCCCCATGGGCAATACGCAACGACGCCACCTGGCCATTTTCCAGCGTCAGCGCATAAGCGCTGCACACTGCGGAAATATCCTGGTCGAAACGCTTGGACAATTTATAGCTTGCCACCTGCATGCCGGCACCCCGCAACGGCACCAGCACGGCCTCGACAAACTCGCCGGCGTCGCGGTCTTGTTTGCGGTAGTCCAGGTAAAGGTCTTCAAGCGCCAAAGTGCGCTGCCTATCGCCCTTGCGCAGCAGCACCTGCGCCCCGATGACAATCAGGAACGGAGCCGTATCGCCTATGGGTGACCCATTGGCCACGTTACCGACCAGCGTGCCCGAATTGCGTATGGGCATGGAGGCAAAGCGTTTCCAGAGTTCAGTGGCTTCGGGATATTCGGCAACAATGGCTTCGTAGCCTTCGTTCAACAACACGGCAGCCCCGATATACAAGCGACCCGCCTCGGTTTTTATGGCTTTGAGCTGCGCCACATCCCCCAGATAAATAATATGGTTTAGGGTTTTCAGTTGCTTGGTGACTAAAAGTCCAATATCGGTTCCGCCCGCCAGCAGCGTGGCATCGGGATGTTCGAGGACCAGCTCGGCCAAATGCGAAATTGTCGTGGGCGCCGTATAGCTTGCGCCCCGGCCTTCCAGCATCAGGGTTTCGCCACTCTGGTGCTGGAGGACCAAGGCTAGCAACTGCTTGCGCACCAGCGCATGATCAAATGCCGCTTGGGGGTAGGCCGCCATGTTTTGTGCAGCATCGATAATGGGGCGGTAGCCAGTACAACGGCATAAATTGCCCGACAAATACTCCAGCACCTGCTCGCGAGTAGGCGCTTGCAGGCCATTCTGGTACATGGTGTACAGGGACATGACGAAGCCCGGCGTGCAGAACCCGCATTGCGAGCCATGGTGATCCACCATGGCCTGCTGCACGGGATGCAACTGGCCATTGGCGCCAGCCACCGCCTCAACCGTCCAGAGGGCCTTCCCGTCTAGAGTAGGCAAAAAACGGATGCAAGCATTAATGGCCCGGTAAGCGACTTTACCGTTGGGTTCCAGGCTGGCCTCGGTAACTGTGCATGCGCCGCAATCGCCTTCGGCGCAGCCTTCTTTTGTACCAGTAAGCCGCAACTGTTCACGCAAATACTGGAGCACTGTTTGCGTGGCTGAAACAGGAATTACCTCGTGCAGCTCACCGTTCAGGTAGAACCGCAGGACGTTTCTGGTATCCATCGCTGCCGCCCACATAAGTCCCATCAATACAATACGTTCGGCTTAATTGATGCTCGTCGCAATTGGGTGTTGTACCTATGCGATCCACCACGATAAAGTCCCCCTGCTGCCCTAGTGTCATCAAAGGGTGGTGCCAGGTTCCCAAGTGATAGTTCACCCCTTGGTTGCCTTGCACGAAAAAAGCGCGCAGGCCCGATTCGTCAGGCCTGTCGTCAGGTCCGTTGGGAGCCACCACGGCAATGAAAGACGCCTGATTGCAAGGGATCCAGGACTGGCTGCCCAAGGGATGGCGCTCCAGCATGCTGATATGCAGCGGATAATTGAAAGCGTCGCCACGGGCGAGGCTAATGCCCGCCTGGGCGCCCTCGCCAGCCAATTGCACTGAAGCAAGATGGTGATAACGCCGGGTAGTGCCATTATTAATGGGAAACCAATCACTTCCCTCAGCTTGGACAACATCGCCAAAAGGGGCAAATGCCGCTTTGTCCAGGGGCTCCAGTTTCAACACATACACAATACTGTTTTCCTTATGGTTATGGCAGATTCAGTTCCTGCCCTGTCGATTTGATGATTCTTTTGCAAGGCGTTTTGGCTATCGGCTTAAACGCCCCCACAGCCGCAAACGGCTAACGCCGCCATCGGGAATGATATTCAGCTTGACGTGCGTAACCGGCCCCACGGCATGGATCTGATCGCCTTGGTAAAAATGTTGCGCATCCATTTCTGTTTTCTGTTCAGCCAGCAATTCCGGCCAGAACATAGCCTGCGTCACCAGCGACAAGTCGGTTGATTGTGCAACAAACGCCGCTTGCAGCGAAATACGGTCCGGGTAATTGCCTTTGAAATGAGCCGTATCCACTTCAATCTTTTCT
>DATJCP010000360.1:0-7170 GCA_035514715.1 Candidimonas sp. | reverse complement strand
GTAATGAAGATGACACCCATGTTCATCTCGCGCTGCAATTCGCGGATCAGCTGCAATATCTGCGCTTGTATCGTCACGTCCAGTGCGGTGGTGGGTTCATCGGCAATCAGCAAGGCGGGCTTGCACGCCAGCGCCATGGCGATCATCACCCGCTGGCGCATGCCGCCCGAAAGCTGGTGCGGATAACGACCCAATACGTTCTTGGCATCCGGTATGCGCACCTGGTCGAGCATTTGCAAAGCCTTGCCAAGCGCTTCACTGGAGCTCAAGCCCTGGTGCAGGCGGATGGATTCGGCAATCTGTTCGCCGACAGTAAAAATGGGGTTCAGCGACGTCATCGGCTCTTGGAAGATCATCGCGATGTCGGCGCCACGCAGGCTGCGCAATTCCTTGCTGGATGCGCCGGCCATATCAACCACCTGCTGATTGCGCCGCCGGAACAGCATACGCCCGCTGGTGATCTGGCCACCGCCATATTCCACCAGCCGCATCAACGCCAGGGACGTGACCGACTTGCCCGAGCCCGACTCGCCCACGATGGCCAGGGTTTCGCCACGGTCCACATGAAACGACAAGTCCTTGACGGCGGCAATCGTACGCTCGGTGCCTTTGAATTGCACACTCAGGTTTTCAACTTGCAATACACGGCTATCTGTCAGTGCCGGGGTGGGGGTAAGCATCGCCTTCATTGGCTAAATTCGTCCATAAAAAGCGCGGTTACGCGTGAATCGCCACGAAGGGGGCTTGCCCCACCTGCAGATAGCCACGATACATGCCTGCTGTGTTGTAAGGCATGACCACATTGCCTTGAGCATCCACGGCGATGATGCCGCCGGAACCGCCAATCTTGGGCAGCTTGTCATGCACGACTGCGTTTGCCGCATCGGCCAGCGACTTGCCGCCATATTCCATTTGGGCCGATACATCGTAGGCCGCAACCGTGCGTATGAACGCTTCGCCCGTACCCGTCGCCGACACCGCGCAGCTGCGGTTGTTCGCGTAGCAGCCTGCGCCTATCAACGGTGTATCGCCCACACGACCTGGCTGCTTGTTTGTCATGCCGCCGGTTGACGTGGCTGCAGCCAGGTTGCCATGACTGTCCAGCGCCACAGCGCCGACCGTACCCAGCTTGCGGGTTTCATCCAGCGGCGCAAAGCTCATGGCTTGCGCATCGTGATCCAGCACCATCTGGTTGCCGCCTGCGCGCTGCACCCGCTCCAATTGCTCGCGCCTTTCTGGCGTCGAGAAAAAGGTCGGGGCTACGCATTCCAGGCCCTGGCCCTGCGCGAAGGCCTCAGCTCCCTCACCGACGAAAAATACGTGAGCGCTATTTTCCATGACGGCGCGCGCCGCCAGCACCGGATTACGCAATGTCGTCACGTTGGCAACAGCGCCGCTTTTCAAATTACTGCCGTCCATGATGGACGCATCCAGCTCGTGCTTGCCTTCGCTGGTGAACACTGCCCCATAGCCGGCATTGAATAAAGGACACTCTTCCAGCAGGCGCACCGCTTCGGTTACCGCATCCAACGCCGATCCATTGGCTGCCAGGATGGCTCCCGCGCTTTCCAGTATTTGCTGCAAGGCCGATTCATACTTGCTGCGGATTTCCGGCGTGGTTTCGGCAATCGAAATAGCGCCGGCGCCGCCGTGAATTGCCAGGACGGGTTTAATCATCATTCTTTTCCCTATAGATCAACCACGGCATTACTGACTCTGTCAGCAAGGCTGCCGTGGTCAACGAGTCTTTGGATTGGTGGGCGACCGCCGCCGAGAGCGCTTCGATCAAGCCTAGGACAGCTGTTTCTGAATTCGATAACAATTGGCGCTGGCTATGTGCATACAGGCAAATATCGGCCAACGGCGCCAGCGGGGACGTAGGCTTGTCGGTCAAGCCCAGCAAGGTAATTCCCGCCGACTTTGCCGCCTTGGCCAGGGTAATGGTATCGGCCAAATAGCGGGGGTAGGCAATGGCGATCACCAGATCGCCCTGCTTCATGCGCGACAGTTCTCGCGCGGCGTGCGACACGCCCCCGGGGCCGGCCAGGCACTCCACCATAGGGCAATGCAGGCTAAGGCCGCGCTGCAATAGCCCGCCAAGAAAGCCACTGGAACCAAAACCGATAATAAAAATGCGCTCGGCATTGAGTACGGCCTGGACGGCTTTTTCGCATTGCTCAGCACTGAGCGAATTGCGGGTCAATTCGAAGTTGCGCTGATCTTCATACAGGGAAGCGGCAAAAATATCGACGCTGCTGGCCGACTTGGTACGCTCAAGCCGCAAGCGTTCAACGGGCTCCAGCGCTTCTTCGAAGCCTTGCGCCAGTTGGGCGCGAAACTGCGCATACCCCGGCAAACCCAGAGTCCGCGCAAACCGATTTGCCGTGGCAATGGAAACCTCGCATTCCAGGGCAAGCTCGTCGATAGACATGGTGGCCGCCTTGAACGGACGAGCCAGCACGTAATCGGCCATACGCCGATGCGACGCGCTAAGCGCAGGCATGGCCTGTGCGATGCGCTCGGCAATGGATATTGCTGGGGCAGTATCCTGGTTAGAAGGTGTAGCGGGCTGTGCCATGGCGTCCTGTTCACTCAGGCCTCGCCAAAAACGACAGTGCCCGTAAATTACGAAAGATAATTTACATCGAATCCCGCGTAATGAAAATAAGTTTTCATGAGGGATATCCCGTACATATCGCGATAAGGTCCGCTATTCCCCTGACTCCGGCACATATCCGACGCGCCCGAACGGTTTAAGGGCAGGCGACGTCCAGAACGGCATCATGGCAATCAACACGATCAGCATGGCAAACATAAAGCTGGCATGGTAGCCGCCAGTCAGGTCATGCAACACACCCGACATCAATGAACCAACGGCGGCCCCCACTGACATGCAAGCGTAAATGGTGCCATAAATAGTGGCAAGCCCCGTGCCTGGGAAGAGCTTGGCGCACAAGGACGACACAATAGGGCCACGAGCACCTTGGGCAATACCGAACAAGACAATGAAACCGAACAAGAACCAGCGCGACGGGTAGTAGGACAAAGCCAGCAGGCAAACCAGGCCCAGCAGCGTACAGACAAAACTGGCCGTCGCCGTACTCCGGTAGCCGATGCGATCGGCCAAGGCGCCCGATGCCGTAACGCCGATGACGGACAATATGCCCGCCACGCCAAAGGCGCTGGCGGCCTCGAGCGGCTCAAAACCGCTTTCGATCAGAAAGGCAATGGTCTGCACCAGCACCGTATACATGGCCAGCCCGGTGAAACCAAAAACCTGCGCTAAGGACCAGAAAGCACGCGTTTTCAGCGCCTTCCGTAAAGGGTGCGCCTGGGTGGCACGAGGAGCGCTTGCTTTGGGTGCATCAGCGGCGGGATGCGGAACATCATCGCGGCGCCCCGCCCGCAACACGCGCCAGGGCATGAACAAGACAAAGGGCAGCAGAACCAGCAAGCTGGTTCCCAATACGTGATAGGTGCTGCGCCAGCCTAAAGACTCGGTCAGATATTGTGCTAGCGGTACGATAAGCAGCGTACCGCAACCCAGCCCCGCATAAGCAATACTGAGCGCCGTACCCGTGTTGCCTCGAAACCAGCGGCTTATCAGGCTAGCCGCCGGCACCATGCCCAGCGAAGCAACGCCTATGCCCCCTGCCACCCCGACGAAAAGATGAAACTGCCACAATTGGTTCAGGCTGCCCGCCAGGACGTAGGCGCTACCCAGGCAGGCCAGGCCGCATGAATAGACTACACGCGGCCCCCAGCGATCGAAAAGCATGCCGACAAACGGCGAAGACAAGCCCGTCGACAGCATATACACCGAATACACGCTGGATATTTCAGATCGATTCCAGCCAAACTCAGCGCTTAGCGGCAATAAAAATACGATATAAGTGTCGCCAACCCCGCGGCCGGCGACATTGAACATGAACCCTAACAATAGGGCCAGCCCCGCCAGGGAGGAATCCGAGAGTCTCCTACCTGCGACGGGTTTTTTTGCAGTCATTGGCAGCGTTAGCTGGCGTCGGGAAGACGTTTCATGAAGGCAGAACGGCGGCACACGCATACCAGTTCACCGCGCTGGTTAATGCCCCGATGTTCGAACTCGATGATCCCGGCGTCGCTGCGCGATTTACTGGTGCGCATCGATACGACCGTTGTTTCTACCCTGACCGTATCGCCATGGAATACCGGATGGGGGAAATTGACGTCGGACATGCCCAGATTGGCTATCGTCGTCCCAAGGGTGGTATCGACCACGGTGATGCCTATGACCAGGCCCAGCGTGAACAGGCTGTTCACCAGGCGCTGGCCGAACTCGGTCTTGGATGCGAACTCGGCATCCAGGTGCAAAGGCTGGGGGTTCATCGTCAGGGCCGAGAACATCGTATTGTCCATCTCGGTGACGGTGCGGGTCAGTGCATGCGTAAATACATGCCCAACCTCGAATTGTTCGTAGTAAAGACCTGCCATGTATGTCTCCTTTAATATGATTTAGGCAGGCCCAACACCTGCTCGGCGATGTAGCACATGACCAATTGCGGGCTGATGGGCGCAATGCGCGGAATCATGATCTCGCGCAGATAGCGCTCGACGTGGTATTCCTTGGCATAGCCAAAGCCGCCATGCGTCATGATCGCCTGCTGGCAGGCATTGAAGCCGGCTTCGCCAGCCAAATATTTAGCCGCGTTGGCCTGCGCTCCGGCAGGCTCGCCGCGGTCGTAGGCCGTTGCCGCACTGAACACCATCAACTGGGCAGCCTCGAGCTCCATCCAGTTGACGGCCAAGGGGTGTTGTATGCCCTGGTTCTGACCTATGGGACGCCCGAACACCACGCGCTCCTTGGCATAATGGGTGGCACGCCGAAGCGCTGCGCGCCCCAGCCCCACGGCTTCCGAAGCAATCAGGATGCGCTCGGCATTCATGCCATGCAAGATGTACTTAAAGCCCTTGCCCTCTTCGCCGATACGGTCTTCGACCGGCACTTTCAAGCCGTCGATGAACAGCTCGTTGGAGTCCACACACTTGCGCCCCATCTTGTCGATTTCATGGACTTTGACGAAGTCGCGATCCAGCGTCGTGTAGAACAAGCTAAGCCCCTCAGTGTGCTTCTTGACTTGGTCCAACGGGGTCGTGCGGGCCAGGATCAGCATTTTCTCGGCCACCTGTGCGGTCGATATCCAGACCTTGGTGCCGCTAAGCACGTAATGGTCGCCCTGACGTTCAGCCTTTACCTTCAACTGAGTGGTATTCAGCCCGGTATTGGGTTCCGTCACGGCAAAGCAGGCTTTTTCTTTGCCTTGCACCAGCGGCGGCAACATACGTTGCTTTTGTTCGGGTGTGCCGAACTGCACCACTGGATTCAGGCCGAAGATGTTCATGTGCACCGCCGAGGCGCCGCTCAGGCCGGCACCCGACTCGCTGATGGTTTGCATCATGATGGCCGCTTCGGTAATGCCCAGCCCTGAACCGCCGTACTCCTCGGGAATGCAAATACCTAACCAACCGTCCTGGGCCAGAGCCTGATGCAGTTCATAAGGAAACCCGCCCTTGCGATCTTTTTCCAACCAATAGTCGTCATCGAAGCGTTCGCAAATCTTGGCGATGGCTGCCCGTATTGTTTCCTGCTCGGGGGTAAAAGAAAAATCCATTTAACAATCTTCCATGTGGTTTCTAAATCTATTGCGCTTTCAGTTCGGCGCGAAATGCCTTCAAAACTTCAGAACCCGGCTTGCCGCGCCCGTCCAGCGTCTTGGCCCATTGCTCGTTCACGGCAGCCATGTTTTCATCGATGATTTTGCGGTCGGCTCCATCGAAATGGACAAAGGTCACCCCTTTCTGACGAATCTTTTCGATGTCGGCTACGGTGTCCTTATCCGTCATGCTGCAGGCGCGCTGCGTAGCCTTTTCACCGGCCTCAAGCATGGCCTTTTGAATTTCGGGCGACAGCTTCTTCCAGCGTGACTCGCTCATGACATAGGTCAGCACTGCGCTGCCGAAGTTTTCGCCCGTTGTGCCGTACTTGGTGATGCCAGCCAAGTCGTACGAGATCAAGCTGGCATAAGGGAACAGCATGCCATCCACCGTGCCGCGGGAAAGCGACTCGTACAGTTCGGGGGCAGCCATGCGTACAGGAACACCGCCGAACTTGCGTACGGTGCCATCCATGGCGCCACCAGCAGTGCGCAATTTCAGGCCTTCTATGCTTTTGACGTTTTCCAGCGGCTTCTTGCCGGTAAAGACTTGGTAAGGCGGCAGCACCAGTGTGAACATCAGGCGCACACCATTGGGCTCGAACTCTTTCTTGGCCAATATGCCGTCGTTTCGCGCCATTTTCGAATAGGCCAGCGTAGCGGAACACGAATCGCTAAAACTGCCCGGCAGTTCGGCCACGGCGGTCAGCGGCATTTTGTCGGAGGCATACGACGGCACGACATAACCCACATCGGCAACGCCGGACTGCGTCAATGCCAGCAGGTCTTTGGCCTTACCTAACTGTTCGGCTGGGTAATAGTCGAACTTCACCGCGCCGTTGGTGGCGCGGGTGACTTCTTCCATCCAGAACTTGGTGGCATATTCTGCAAAGAAATGACCTACCGGTAGGGAATCCGCGACCCGTAGTTTTTCTTCAGCTACCGCGGCCTGTGGGCCCAGCATGCCATATGCCGCCAGTACGGCGCATCCTAATATCGATAGCTTTTTCATTTCAAGGCCTCCTTATAGGCATTCAGCACTTCAGTGCCGGCCTTGCCGCGTTTGTCTAAAGCAGCAGCCCATTCCGTACCGACAGAGCTCATCAATTCCTTGACGGTTTTCTTGTCTTCGGGCGACAGCGTAACCAGCTTATCTCCGGCTTTTTCTATAGTCTTGGCATCGGCGGCCTCGCCTTCCTGAGATATCTTGCAAGCCTGTGCCGTCACCGTATCGCCAGCCTGATTCATGGCCTTTTGGATTTCTGGCGACAAGGCCTTCCAGCGTTTTTCGCTGATGGCGTAGGTGACGATGAAGCTGCCGAAGTTTTCGCCCACGGTCGAATGCTTGACCAAGCCTTGCAAGTCATAAGACAAGATGCTGGAATAGGGGAACAACATGCCGTCTATCGTCCCTCGGGACAAGGCTTCGCGCACTTCGGGCGTAGCCATTTGTATCGACACCGCTTTTAGTTTGCGC
>DATJCP010000359.1:0-10606 GCA_035514715.1 Candidimonas sp. | reverse complement strand
TTTATTTAGTTAAAAAGCGGCTATTAATAGCCGCTTTTTCATTTGGGGATACTATGAGCACCATCGAATTGACCAAAGACACCTTCCAGGCCGCTATCAAAAACAGCAAGCCTTTGATCGTGGACTTTTGGGCGCCTTGGTGTGGGCCGTGCCGCAATTTCGCCCCTATCTTCGACGCAGCCGCCTCACAGCACGACGACATTACCTTCGCCAAGGTCAATACCGAAGAGCAGCAAGAACTGGCAACCGGCATGGGCATACGTTCGATTCCCACGCTCATGGTGTTTCGCGAGCAAGTCCTACTTTTCTCCCAGCCAGGCGCATTGTCGGCCAGCCAATTACAAGAGCTGATAGAACAGATCCAGGCTATCGACATGGAAAAAGTACACGCTGAAATCGCCGCCCAGCAAAGCCAGGACAACAACGAATAAGCCAGTGGCCGGCGCTCACCAGGCATGACAAGGGCCTAATAGGCCCCTACTGCATGCCGCGCCACGAAATGCCCTTGCCCCACCTGCACTAAAGCTTCTACAACAGGCTCGTCGCCTACGCGACGTACCGAACTGGGGATCTCGTCCACCAGCAATGAGTGCGCCCGGTGACGGCGGCCAGGATCTGCGATAGGCACTGCCGCCATCAACTTCTTCGTATAGGGATGTTGAGGGTTTTCAAATATAGCCGACCGCGGCCCCATTTCAACCACCTGCCCCATATACATGACAACCACCCGATGGCTGACACGCTCCACTACGGCCATGTCATGCGAAATGAACAAGAGGGCAAGACCCATTTCGCGTTGCAGCCCAAGCAATAAATTGACGATTTGAGCCTGTATGGATACGTCCAGCGCCGACACGGACTCGTCGGCGATCACGACCTTGGGATTCAAAGCCAAGGCACGCGCTATGCAAATACGTTGCCTTTGCCCGCCTGAAAACTCGTGCGGATAGCGGTTGATCATTTCCCTGCCAAGCCCGCACTTATCCATCAGCCAATACACTCTTTCCTGGGCCTGCCTGCCTTTAGCCACGCCATGGATCAGCAGAGGTTCCATGATGGAATAACCTATAGTTACGCGCGGGTCCAGCGATGCGAATGGATCCTGAAATACAAACTGGATATGCCTGCGCAAGGATTGCATCTGCCCATCGGATAACAGACTGATATCCTGGCCTTCGAAATAGATTTTGCCGCTGCGTATTTTTTCCAACTGGGCCAAAGAACGCCCCGTCGTGGTTTTACCGCAACCTGACTCGCCAACCAAAGCCACGGTCTCGCCCGGATACAAATCAAAGCTGACTTGTTCGACGGCATGCACACGCCTGTTTACGCGTCCGAATATGCCGCCAGGAATATCGAAGCGCGTTGTCATGCCTTGCACTCGCAAGACAGGTGTTTGTTGATATTGCGCCGTGTTCGGTAATGCCTGATGCCCAGCTGACGCTGCGCCAGTCGATGCCTCAGCGCCCAACAAGGCAAAAGGAGCGGGCTGGTTACTGCCTTTCATGGAACCCAGCCGGGGTACCGCGGACAGCAATGCCTTGGTGTACCAGTGCTGCGGATGATCAAACAACGCATCGGAAGCGTTGTCCTCGACCTTCTCCCCCTGGCGCATCACCATGACCCTGTCGGCGACCTCGGCCACGACACCCATGTCATGGGTGATAAAAATCACGCCCATATTCATGTCTTGCTGTAATTGCCGTATCAGCTGCAAGATTTGAGCCTGTATGGTCACATCCAGGGCAGTGGTGGGTTCGTCGGCTATCAGAACCTGGGGACGGCATGAAAGCGCCATGGCGATCATGATGCGCTGGCGCATGCCACCCGACAATTGATGCGGATAGCGCTGCTGTATGGCGCGCGCATCCGGTATACGCACAGTTTCAAGCAGGCGCAAGGTTTCAGCCTGGGCCTCAGCCTTATCCATACCTTGATGCAAGCGTAGCGCTTCGGCAATCTGACTACCCGTGGTGAAGCTGGGGTTCAGCGACGTCATGGGCTCCTGAAAAATCATGGCGATATCGGCGCCGCGCATAGTTCTCATGCTGTGCTCGCTGGCCGCCGTCAGATCCAACACCTCGCCATCGCGCCGCCGTAGCAGGATTTCACCTTGGGTAATACGCCCACCGCCGAACTCTACCAACCGCATCAACGACAAGGACGTTACCGATTTCCCCGATCCCGATTCGCCTACGATGGCCAGGGTTTCACCTTGCTTGACGTGAAAGGATACGTCGCGCACGGCCTGAATTTTGCGGTCGGGCGTTTGAAAACTGACACTTAAGCCCTGCACCTGCAATACATGTTCCGGCTTCATCATCGGCATGGCTTAGTTTTCCTGGCGAGGGTCCAGCGCATCGCGCAAACCGTCGCCCAGCAGATTGAAACCGAACACCACCAGGAAAATGGCTGAACCTGGCAGTATCGACATCCAGGGCGCTTGAGTCATGAAGTTCTTGGCGGTATTCAGCATGGAACCCCAGGATGGATTAGGCGGCTGCAGGCCTAGCCCCAGGAAAGACAAGCTGGCTTCGGCAATAATCGCGCTGGCAATCAGGATGGTTGCCTGAACGATAAGCGCCGGCATGATATTGGGCAGAATATGACGCAAGATGATTCTTCGGTTAGAAGCGCCCAAAGAACGGGTGCTTTGCACATAGTCCTCGTTTTTGATTGCAAGCACCTGCCCACGCGCCAAGCGTATGAATAGCGGCGCCGCCGACACACCGATCGCAATCATGGCATTCACCAGACTAGGTCCCAGGAACGCCGCCAGGGCAATAGCCAGGATCAAAAAAGGAACTGAAAACAAGGCCTCCGTTACGCGCGATATGCAGCCGTCTATCCACCCACCAAAATACCCCGCCAATAAGCCGAAAGGCACCCCCACCGCCAAGGCGATCAAGACGGAACACATACCCGCCAAAAGAGAAGCCCTGGCGCCGAACACCATACGGCTGAAAATATCGCGGCCAAGTTCATCGGTACCGAACCAATGCGCCAGCGACGGCGCCTTGCGTATTGCGGTAAAACTGACTTTGATCGGGTCGTGACTGCTAAGAAAAGGCGCCAACACGGCGAGCAGCACAAAGAACAACACGATGGCTGCACCCAGCATGGCTGACCTGTTTCGTTTGAACTTGGCCCAGGAACGATTCTGGCTGGGTGGCGGCACACTCATGACTTGCTGCGCGCTCATGCATACCTCAGACGGGGGTTGATCAGCGTATAAAGCACATCGGCAACCAGGGTCAACACGATGAAGCCCACGGCAATGCACAAGACGATGCCCTGCACCACCGCGTAATCCCTATTAAATACGGCATCCACAAGCAGCTTGCCAAAACCGGGAATGCCGAAGATCTGTTCCGTCAATACTGCGCCCGCCAACAATTCGCCAAAAAGAATGGTGACCAGAGTAACGATGGGCATCAAGGCATTGCGCAAGGCGTGACGCAAGACCACCGCCCATTCGGGTGCGCCCTTGGCGCGGGCTGTTCGGACATAGTCGGCGCTCAATGCCTCCAACATGGCCGAACGAGTATGCCGCATGAGGTAAGCGCTGATCACCGTCGACAATACCAGCGCCGGCATCAACATGGTTTTAAGCGATAACCACAGGTTTTCGCCGGGCGGTACATAGCCCGACGCCGGCAACAATTTCCATTGAACCGACACCAGCATGATCAACAGAATCCCCAACCAAAAGTTGGGGATGGACATCCCCGACAGCGCCAGCATATTCGCCCCGAACTCGAAGCGCGTCCCCTTCCTGACTGCCGCCAGTATCCCCAGCGGAATGCCTATCAGTATGGAAAAGAACATGGCCATTAACGCCAACTGGCTTGTAACCGCCAGCTTCTGCCTGACCAGGGTGGAAACAGGAATATCGGTTCGAAGCGAAACCCCCAGATCCCCTTGTGCAACCTGCTTTACCCACAGCATGTACTGGACAGGCAAAGGCTTATCGAGACTGTATTTTTCACGCAAGTGCATAAGAACGGCCGGATCGCGCTCTTCGCCCGCCATCGCCAATACTGGATCGCCAGGCAAGATTTTCTGCAAACCGAAAATCAGCATGGACACCAGTATCAGCGTTGGCACCGCCACAATAATGCGGCGCAGTATCAACCTAAACATCGTGCGGCGAACCTAAAACGCCACGCCCTTCAAACGGATCATCCCATCGGGATAAGGTGTGAAGCCATGCACCTTCTTGCTAAGCGCAAACGGCCAAGGCTGGTAGTAAAGATACTGGCTGGGCAGCTCGTCTTGCAAAATGGTTTGCACCTGCTCGTAAATGGCCTTGCGCTTGGCCGTATCAGGTACGGTACGGGCTTCCTTCAACAGTCTGTCGACTTCGGGATTGCAGTACTTGCCATCGTTCAGGGCGCCGTTGCAGGTCACAAACGAATAAATATTGCCGTCGGGGTCTGGTCGACCCGACCAGCCGCGCATGTCTACCTGGAAGTTCCCTTTAGCGGACTCGGCCAGCATGGCGGCATACTCGGTAGGCCTGAGACTTAATTCAAACCCTGCCTGGGCCGCCATGGCCTGCACCATTTCGGCGGTCGATGAAGCGATGGTGTTATTGCCGAAGGTAAGCTGGGCCTTGACCGTTTCCATACCGGCCTGCTTGAGCAAGGCGCGAGCCTTGGCGATGTCGGGCTTGATCACCGGAAACTTGTCGCTAAGATAAGGGCTGGCTGCGGGAAACGGTTGCTGGGCTGGAGTGAAAATACCACCGCCTATGACCTGGTTGATGGCATCCCTGTCTATGGTCAGCTGAAATGCTTGGCGAACCAGTTTGTTGCTAAAGGGGTTGGTTTCGGCTTTGGGGCCGTTGGCCACATTGAACATGAACTGCTGAAAGCCCAGGCCGGTGATAGGCGCAAACACCAAGCTGCTGTCTTCCTTGACTTGAGCGGCATCCGACGGATTCAAGCGCTCAAGGATATCGATGCTGCCGGAGCGCAGATTTTGCAAGCGCACGGTGGTATCGGGTATGGGCAGGAAAATGACTTTTTCAAAATTGAAGCTTTTGGCGTCGTAGTACTTATCGAATTTTTCCAGCACGATACGATCATTCTGCACACGCTCGGTAAACTTGTACGGGCCTGCGCAAATGGGATGCCGCCCCACTGTCGCTGCGCTATCGGCCCCCTCGAAGGTCGACGGCGCCAACATCATGCCCGCGCGGTCCGATAACTGGGCCAGCAGTGTCGCATCAGGCTGCTTGACTGTGATCACCAGTGTTGTTGGGTCAGGTGCGGCTACATCCTGGATCGAGGCCAGTTCACCCTTGCGCTGACTTTCTTTCATCGTGCGAGCACGGTCAAGATTGGACTTTGCCGCCGCCGCGTCGAACTTGCTGCCATCATGAAACACGACATCAGGGCGCAACTTGAAAGTCAGCACAGTGTTGTCGGGACTCCAAGACCAAGAGGTCGCCAACTGCGGTACAAACTGCAGCTTGGCGTCGATATCGACCAGCTTGTCGCACAAAGAGGTAAACACAATACGTGACACATAGGTGCGCGAACGATGCGGATCCAAGGTGTCCGGGTCTTCCTGCATGCCTATGCGCATAGTCTGAGCAACGCTGGCGGTTGCCGCCGCGCCCAGCAAAATACCGCCCAGCAAAGCCGTGATCTTGTTCATGCTGTCTCCTGATGTCTTATTTTATGAATCGCGAAAAATCGATATGCCGTGCTCGCTTACACGATGCACGGCATATCGTTTACCGATACTAACGATAGTCCATCACAAGACCGACGGTTTGTAAATGGCTAATCCAAAGATTCAGCCCCCGGCGCCGCTGCCGCCCTGACTTGGTCGGTGTGTTCCCCGAAAGCGGGAGGCAAGCGGCGCAAGGCCGCGGGAGTGCGCGATAGCTTGATCGGCGATGCAATGGCGCGATAGTTGCCCTGTTCAAGCACCATTCCCCTATGCTGCGTATGCGGATGATGCAGAATATCTGCGACATTAAGTACGGGCGCAGCAGGCACGCCTTTCTTCAACAGCACCTGGGCCAGCTCTGCCGCCTTGTGATGCTGAAACAAGTCGGACAAAATTGCCCTCAATTCAGGCCGATTCGCCAAGCGATCCGCATTGGATTTGAACCTGGGGTCTTGAGCCAGGCTATTGTCTTCCAGCACCTGAGCCAAGAGTTCAAACTGACGATTATTGCCGACCGCCAGGAAAAGTTCGCCCTCTTGCGTTGCAAATGACTCGTATGGCGCAATATTGGGATGCGCATTGCCTGTGCGCTGGGGAATATTGCCGCTTAAAAAGTAATTGGCCGCGTGAGGATGCAATAGCGAAATCGCACAATCGAACAAGGTAATGTCCAGAAACTGGCCCAGATTGCTGCGATGCCGTTCATTGACGGCCATAAGAATTGCCAAAGCAGCATTCAGGCCGGTCACCATATCCACCACCGGCAACCCTACCCGGGTTGGCTCGCCACCGGCATCACCATTAACACTCATCAGACCGCACATTGCTTGCGCGCAGGCATCGTAGCCAGGCAAGCCCCCCAAAGGACCGTCGGCGCCGAAACCACTGATCCGGCAATGGATCAGGCGAGGAAACTGTTCTTGCAGGGATGCTGGGCTCAAGCCCCATTTTTCCAAAGTACCCGGCTTGAAGTTTTCCACCAATACATCGGCGTCCTGCAGCAAGGTCTTCAGAAAAGCCTGGCCGTCGGGTGCCGATAAGTCCAGAGCCAGTCCGTATTTGTTGCGGTTGACGCCCAGAAAGTACGACGCTGTGCCATCCAGGAAGGGAGGCCCCCAACCTCGGGTTTCATCCCCCGAAGGAGGCTCGATCTTGAAAACCTCGGCCCCGTGATCCCCAAGTATCTGCGTGCAGTAAGGCCCGCCCAAAACACGCGATAGGTCTATTACCTTGCAGCCCTGCAACGCGCCGCCAGTCGTTGTTTGATTCATATTGATTTCCGTTAATCCAGAGATATATTGGCGCTTTTTACCAGCGCGGCCCACTTGGGCACTTCCGAATTGATGAAGGAAGCCAGGCCCTGTGGAGTTTGGTCGGTGGCTTCGACAATGCCCTGAGCCGCCAGCGTCTTCTTGATTTCCGGGTCTTGCATAGCATGCTTGAATGCGGCATTGAGCTTGTCTACGATGGGAGCTGGCGTATCTTTGGGTGCGACTATGCCAAAAAACACACTGACGTCATAACCTTTCAGGCCTTCCTCAGCCAAGGTAGGCAGGTCTGGTAAAGCCGCCGACCTTTCCGCGCTCGCCAGCCCTATGGGCCGCAGCGTTTCATTCTTTATATGCGGCAACGCTGTCAGGATATCGGTAAATGCCATCGATACCTGGCCGCCCAGCAAATCATTAAGCGCCGGTCCCGTTCCACGATAAGGGATGTGCAAAATATGCGTTCCCGCCTTCTCGTTGAACAACACGCCGGCCAAGTGCGACGATGCGCCGTTACCTGATGAAGCATACGAAAGCTTATCGGGGTGAGCCTTTGCGTAAGCGATCAGCTCGTTTAGGTTTTTGGCCGGCACGGAAGGATTCACCACCAGGATATTGGGTAAATGGCCAATACGGATGATAGGTGCAAAGCTGGTGCGCGGATCGTACCTGAGTTTTTTATACAAACTGATATTGATGGCCAAAGGACCGGAAGTTCCGAACAGAATCGTATAGCCGTCAGGCTTGGCGTAGGCCACGAACTCCGAGCCGATATTGCCGCCAGCGCCCGATTTATTTTCTACGATCACCGTCTGCCCTAGTGGTTCCGTCAAGCTCTGAGCCAAGCGGCGCGCAAGCGCATCCGTAGGGCCGCCAGGAGGGAATGGCACGATAAGCTTAATGGGTTGAGTTGGATAAGCATCTGCGCTGGTAGCTGCAGACACAGCACTCATCGAGGACAGCGTCAATGCCGCAATACCAGCGGCAGCAAGCAACAATACTTTCTTCATATGAATGTCTCCTAGTATTTTTAAAAGGCAACCC
The DNA here is from genome assembly GCA_035514715.1 of Candidimonas sp. Classification (GTDB taxonomy): domain Bacteria; phylum Pseudomonadota; class Gammaproteobacteria; order Burkholderiales; family Burkholderiaceae_B; genus Pollutimonas. Next base: position 2,615 of record DATJCP010000359.1, on the reverse strand, counting down.
ACTCGGGTTGCCTGAGGCCTAGAACAGCGCTTTGATCAGCAGGCTGTGATCCAACTCAGGGCCACCCTGGGCGCAGGGATCGCGGGGCGCCAGCCGGTGCAGTAGTACCAGATCGGCAAGATCGTTACGGCTTTCCAGGCCTTCGTGCCTGGCTTCCGAGCGCAAACCGGCCAGAGTCACCACGTGGTACAGCGCCGATGCTGCCTGCCTGGCTAGCTCAGAATGGTTTTCCCGCGCCGCATCCCCAGCCAGCTTGAAGGCCTTGTCCACACATTCGCGCTGCAAGGACGCCAGCGCTGCGGGACACTGCACGCCCTCTGCCAGCAAGCCTTCTACATACTCTCGCAACGGCTCCAGGCAGTTGTTTCTTTGTATGGCTCGCAGGACATCCAGAGCGACAATATTGCTGGTGCCTTCCCAGATCGAACCCAGATGCGCATCCCTGAGCAGTCGTGGCTCGACCCATTCTTCGATATAGCCGCAGCCCCCGCGAACCTCCATGGCATCGCCGGTAACCTTCCTGGCGTCGCGGCAGGCACGGAACTTGATCAGCGGCGTCAAGATGCGGACCAACGTCTTGGCCTTGGCACTGCCCTTGTCCGCCTGTTCCAACTGGGCGGCAGTCTGGAACATGATTGTCCTGCCCTGCTCGGTGCGCACCGCCATCTTGAGCAACTGCCGCTGCATAAGCGGCATATCGACCAGCCGCTTGCCGAATGCGCGGCGATTACGCGCAAAGTAAGTGGCTTCGGTCAAGGCCCTGCGCATCAATCCCGCGGCACGCATACCGTTGGACAATCGGGAGTTGTTGATCATGTCCGCCATTTGCTGGAAGCCTTTTCCACGCTCACCCACCAACCATGCATAGGCGCCTTCAAGGCGGATTTCCCCGCTGGCCATGGAGCGTGTGCCCAACTTGTCTTTCAAGCGAAGAACGCGATAGTGATTATGAGTATTGTCTGGGAGGTCTCTGGGCAGCAAGAACAAGGAAACTCCGGCCAACCCTTCCTTGGTCTCGCTACGCGCCAGCACCATGGCAAAACCGGCGTCGGGATTCGAGCAGAACCACTTGTCTCCATATAACCGCCATTGCCCATTTTCCTGCTGCTGAGCCTGTGTTTCGGTGGCGCTGACATCCGAGCCTGCAGCCTGTTCCGTCATGAACATGGCCCCTTGGCGCAGCTCATCGAAATCCAGCGATGTAACTTGAGGCAATACCTTTTCCACCAGTTCAGGATCGCCGTACTTCCTGAGCGTGCGAGCCAGGGAGTCGGTCATGCTGACCGGGCAGCACAAACCGAACTCGGCCTGTACGAATAGATGGCTTAGCGCATACTTTGCCGCTGGCGGCATGGGATCAGCCCAACCCAGCACCCCGCCCCGGTGCGACATGGCCGCGAGGCCCAGCGTTTGATAGGCGGCTTTTTCCAGTTCTACATAAGCGGGATGCTTCACTATCTGGGACTCATCCCCCCCGGAACGGCTTCTTACCGATAATTCCGGCGGGTTCTTGTCGGCTGTTGCCGCCAGTTCATCCAGCGTAGATCCAGCCTGTTTCCCAAGCTCATCAAAATGGGGCAACAAATGATCGTACAAACCCTCGGGCAGATAAGCGCGCAGCAAACCCTGTGCATAAGGATCGGCGCGAAATAGATTAATGCCTCGGGAGTCGGGAATATTTGATGTTGACGCCACTGCCTGCGGTTCATAGATCATGATGTATTTCCTCCGGAAATGTTGATCCATCATATGTTTAGGCATTAATATATACAAATACCAAATATGTACTCATCAATATAATAAATGTATAGATAGCAGCCATGGAACTAGACTCACGCTTATTGAGATATTTTGTGGCAGTCGCTGAAGAGCTTAGTTTCAGCCGTGCCGCACAACGCTTGCACCTCTCACAGCCTCCCCTTAGCTACGCCATCAAGCAATTGGAGGAAATACTTAATGTACAGCTGCTGACTCGCAGCAGCCGTCATGTAGCACTGACGCCAGCCGGATCCGCCCTGTACCACGAAGCACTATTTCTATTGCAGCGTAATGCCGATGTGGTCAAACTGATTCAGCGCATCGACTCCGGCTTACATGGACAAATAAGAATCGGTTTCGTCGGCTCGATGCTGTATCGGGGCCTGCCCAACATGCTGAAGCTGTGCAAGGCCCAATACCCTGAAGTCGAAAATGTCTTGCTGGAACTGAATTCAGCGGAACAGATTGAACTTATCGAACGCGGCGGGCTGGATATAGGTTTCATCCATGCCAACCCTGTGTCCGCTGACATAGGCTGCATAGATCTGGTGGCAGAACCGTTTTCCATCTGCCTGCCCGAAACACACCCCTTGGCAAACAAAAGCAGCCTGAAGCTAAGCGAACTGGCCGAGGACGATTTCATTTTCTTTGCCCGCTCGTTCTCGCCCAGCTACTACGAAACCTTGCTGTCCCTATGCTCGCAAGCCGGCTTTCTTCCCAAGGTCAAGAATGAAGCCCGGCACTGGCTTAGCGTCGCATCATTGGTGTCGCAAGGCATGGGCGTGTCTATCGTCCCGCAATCTCTTTCACGCAGCGGTCTTTCAGGAATTCGTTTTTTATCTTTTAAACACGAGTGC
>DATJCP010000358.1:0-5892 GCA_035514715.1 Candidimonas sp. | reverse complement strand
AAAGGCGGTGTCAGTACGCTCTGGAAACCCAGCTCGGCCGCCCGTTCGCATTGCTCGTCCCACCAGTCGGCGCCAGCACTGTCCTGTTCGAATAAGCTCGGATAGACATAGTAAATACAGGACATGGTATTCACGCGCTGTAGGGCCGATGCCGCACCACAGAACCCAAGCCGGCTCCGCCACGCTTTGGCAACTTCGTAAGCTTTCCACCCACCCTACCTGTAGTGCCAGAATTGGCTACGCCTTGATTACCGCGAACCAACGCCAAGCCCTGCCGCCGTTCAGGTATACGATCCAATACAACATCGGGACGCAAGGCTTGATAAGCACTAAGGTAGGCCGGCGCCGTTTTGGCCCAACTAAAATCCGATCTCATACCGTTGACTTGCATCGCATGCCAAATTTCAGGATATGCGCGCAATGCCATGGCCCTATGGATGGCCAGGATCATATCCTGCGGCTGCTCACCTTCAAACAAAATACCAGTGGCCGCACGCATTGCATCAGCTGGCTGGTTTTTCCCCGGGTCGGTAATGGTGTCCGCCATGCCGCCCACCCTGGACGCCACAGGAATCGTGCCATAACGCATGGCATAAAGCGGGGTCAACCCAAATGGTTCAAATCGGCTGCCATGCAATAGGACATCAGCCCCCGCGTGCAACAAATGCGCCCTTTGCTCGTCAAAGCCTATGTAAACGCTGCAACGCCCCGAATAGCGTTGCGCGATGTCCAGCAATGCCGCTTCCAGATTGTGATCTCCCTGTCCTAATACGCATACCTGCAGCGAGGGGTGCGCATCAAGCGCCGCCGGGATGGCCACAGCGGCCAAATCAGCCATTTTTTGCGTTGTAAGCCGGCTGCCCATTCCCATCAAAGTGGCGTGAGGATCGTCATTCAGGCCAAGAGTCCGCTGCAATTCCCGCTTACATAGCGCTTTGTTGCTTAAGTGCTCAGCGCTGAAAGTACGTCCACGCAAATACGCATCGGCCTGGGGATTCCAAAGGCTGGTGTCCACCCCATTTGGTATGGATATCAAGTCACCGCCTCGCTCGGCAAGCGCCCCATCCAGCCCGCAACCGAATTGAGGTGTCAGTATTTCACGTGCATAGTTGCGGCTGACCACCGTAACCAAGTCGGCATAACGAATACCCGCTTTCAAGAAATTAAGCTGCCCCCAAAACTCTATGCCATCACCAGTACGATATGGCTCGGTAATCCCTAGCGAATCAGCAAGGCTCATAGGAAATACGCCCTGGAAAGCGACGTTATGCAATGTCAACACCGTCTTGACATCTTTGACTTGCATTTGATGCATCAATAAAGGCGCTAGCGCGGCGTGCCAGTCGTGAGCATGCACAATATGTGGCCGTGGCACATCGTTCACGCCTTGCGCCACGCGCGCGGCGGCGTGGGACAATGCCGCATAGCGAACTGCATTGTCCGCATATTCGATGCCGTCAGCCCCAACGTAATAACCATCCCGTTCGTATAGCGCCGCGTTTTTCAGCAGCAATACATCCAACCCCAACTCCGGGCAATAAGCCCCAAGCAATATGGCATCGCCCCCCGGCAGGCCGGCAAGCATTGCCAGTTCTGTCACATTAGTGACGTTAGCCAAAGCCGACGGGTAGGCAGGCAGCAACAAGCTTGCATGGACCCCGCTTTGTTTGATGGCCAGGATCAGTCCGCTAACCGCATCGCCCAGCCCCCCTGTTTTCGCCAGAGGGTACGCCTCGGAAGTTACCGCCAGAATACGTAAGGTCACGATACTCTCCAGAAATCAGTCTGTCATAAGACATGCTGTGCCTCGTAGAACAGGACGCTTTCTGTTGTGGAAGTAAAAAATGCCCAAAGACGTAAAAACGATACGGACCCACACCAGCATCCCAGGCAAGCACCTGCTTAATCAACATGAAGCAATTACTGTGCCTACCGTGAAGAAGCCTCCAGCAAAGCCTGCATACTTTCCACCTCTGGCGATATCACTTTCCGATGTTTCAGGGCGCGTGGCAAGCCCAGCATCATTTCCGGCATCGTTGACCACACGATGCCGCGAGCCCGTGCTGTACGCCATTGCATGCAGGTTTGACGCCAAGCTGCGCGCAAAGGCCTGCGCATCCATGCCACCCAAATGGCATTGCGTATCAAAAGGCGCTCCAGCCGCCGCGGGTCTACCGAAAACGATGGAAAATAATGCGTAACCACGTCATTGGCGTAGACAATACGCCATCCCCGTTCGACCAAATCCAGCGCCATCAGCACCTCTTCTCCGCCCAGGAAAAAGGGTGGCCAATAACCGCCGACCTCATAAAAAGCACAAGTCCGCATCACACAGGCGCCTGCCATGAAATCCAGCAATTGCGGACCTGGCAACTGTTCACGCTTCAGGGGGCTGCGTGCCATGGATAAACACGCAGGCGCAGGACAACGAGTGGCGCCCACGTGCACACAGGCACTGACAACTGCTAGTTGCGGCGTATCATCAAGCAACGCAATGGCACGGTCCAGGGCGCCCGGCTCCCATTCCGTATCGCCGTCGCAAAAAGCCACGTAAGGGGTCTGGGCAAAGGCCACCCCAATATTGCGCGCCGCCGCCCCCAAGTTGCGCTTGGCGCGAATCAGCATGACAAAAGGGAATCTGGCCGCGATGGCTGCCGGCGTCCCATCGGTGGAACCATTGTCGACAACCACAATAGGCCATCGCCCAGGTAAACGGCACAGGTACTCTAACGTGCCTAGCGTTTGTAAACGTCTGTTATGGGTCAGTACGATAATGGTCGCACGCCCTTCCGCGATAATTGGCATGTCGATAGGAATCCCGGTTAACCGGACGACTTACAGCATATCGCGTGCCAGCCTTCGGGTCAGCTAGCGAAAAGACGACGAAGACTCGTCGACGTCGGTAGCGGCGCCGTATTCCTCAAGGCGGTTATAAAGCGTTTTAAGGCTAATGCCCAGCATCTCAGCGGCTGCCTTCTTGACTCCGCCGCACTGTTTCAAAGTAGCCAGGATCAATTGCTTGTTGGCATCAGCCAAAGGCACGCCTACCGGAACCAAGATTTCAGCCCCCCAGCCGGCCGAATGCGACTCCAGCTCGAAGGAATTAAAGCTACCCTTGATGAGCGTATCGGCAAGAATATAGCTGCGATACACATAATTGCGAAGCTCCCGAATATTGCCTGGCCACGAGTAGCTCTCCATGGCAGCCAAGGCTTCCGGCGCAAACTTCTTCCGGGTTTCCCCTTCTTCGTTCAATTGATCCAAAAAATAATTGGCCAACAGCAGAATGTCGCCCTCGCGCTCGCGCAGCGGCGGCAACTCCAGGGGAAACACACTTAAACGATGATACAGATCTTCACGCAATGTCCCATTGGCCACAGCCTGTTCGGGATTACGGTTGGTTGCGGCGACGACCCGGACATCCGCGGCAATCTCTTCATGGGTCCCGACACGCATGAAGCGCCCTGTCTCCAGAACCCGCAGCAAGCGAACTTGCAACTCCATCGACATCTCGGTGATTTCATCCAGAAACAACGTTCCGCCGCTGGCGCGCTCGAAATACCCCTTATGCTGGCGATCTGCTCCGGTAAAGCTGCCTTTTTCATGCCCGAACAGCTCACTTTCAATCAAATTGGGTGAAATGGCCCCGCAGTTGACCGGCATGAATGCTTGTTCATAGCGTGGACTGGCCAAATGAATCGCTTCAGCCGCCAATTCTTTACCCGTCCCGCTTTCACCCACCAGCAACACAGTTGCGCGCGTAGCAGCCACTTTCTCGATATGGGCGCATAGCAACTGCATAGGACGCGACTGGCCTATCATTTTGGCAAAGCAGTCCGTCGACCCTGGCAAGGGATGCTCTTGGAGCATGCTTTTGACTTCGCTTAACACGCCGCGCAGACGACGCAGGCTGACCGGCTTGAGCAGGTAGTCGACGGCACCGCAACGCAGTGCCTGAATGGCGCTATCGACGCTGGAATGAGCGGTAATGAAAACGACCTGGGTGTCAGGCAGCGCCTGGCTTTTCCAGAACTCCATACCATCGCCATCGGGCAGCTGCATATCCACCAAAACCATATCCGGCTTCTGGCGCTCAATCTGGATACGCGCCTGCCGTATATCGCACGCCTGGGCTACGGTATAACCTTCATCGGTTGCGATTTCCGCTATCAACTCACGAATAGCGGCGTCATCGTCGGTAATCAGTAAGTGCGGCATGATGAGCTTCTTGATCGGGTTGTCAGATATTTATCTCATGTTTATTGTTGCTGTTAAAACATCGTACGCGGTTTCCTTGAAACGAAAAGTGAGCTTTCATATCATTTGCAACAGCATGCGAATAAGCGCCAAGACTTTAGTTTTACGATTAGACTTTCCACATGACTCTATCGTCCAAAACCGTAGGCCGATCATCTGCGGCGTTAACGCTTGCGAGGTCTATCGTAAAGGCCGCCCCCACCGAGGCTAGCGTCCTGATAGTAGGAGAAAGCGGTACAGGCAAAGAGGTCGTGGCACGGGCCATTCACGCACGTAGTTCGCGACGCGATGCACCCTTTGTGGCGATTAATTGCGGCGCAATATCGCCGGCGCTGGCGGAAAGTGAATTGTTCGGGCACGAAAAAGGCAGCTTCACCGGTGCGTCCGCGACCACCATGGGCTGCTTTGAACGCGCGCATCCGGGCACGTTATTTCTTGATGAAATCACTGAAATGCCTATGAGCATGCAGGTGCAATTACTGCGCATTCTCGAGTCGGGTCAATATCATCGCGTAGGCGGCTCTGAGCAACTGCGCGTCGACCTGCGCATAATTTCCGCCACCAACCGCGACCCGAAAACAGCGATTCAAGACGGCCGCTTTCGCTCGGACTTGCTATACCGGCTAGCCGTATTTCCCATATGGGTTCCGCCATTGCGCGAACGTAGATCCGATATTGCCTACTTATCGCAGCTGTTTCTCGACGAGCTGAACACGCAAGAAAATACGCAAAAAGTATTCTCTTCCAAGGCCATTGAAAGACTTGAAAGCTATAACTGGCCTGGCAATATCCGGGAATTGAGGAACCACATCACGCGCGCCTTCATTCTTGCCGATGACGTGGTTGATGCAACCCCAGCGACCAGCGCATTTCACCTGCCCGCGCCCATCGCTCATCAGGGCTATTTGAAAATCCCTATCGGAACACCGTTAATCGCGGCACAACATGCCATCGTCATGGCGACACTTGAGCACTACCAGGGAGACAAGCGCCGTGCCGCACTGGCTCTGGGTATCAGTACCAAGACGCTCTATAACCGCCTGGCGGGATCTCGACATAATTAAGGGCCAAGCGCCTGACATGCCAATACGCACTCCCTAAACACGGAGATATCAATTGACTCAAGTTTCCTACGAAATGCAGGCTCGGCAACAAACCAACCTGACTCCTCGCCAGCAGCAGTCCGTCAAGCTTTTGCAAATGTCGACGCTGGACTTCAATCAGGAAATTGCACGAGCCATAGCTACGAACCCTTTCCTTGAGGAGTCCGACGAATCCTCTGTTGCCGATCAACCAGCGGAACCTGGCAGCAGCCATGAAAGCAGTGGCAGCCAGGAAGCGATAGACACCGCAGAAGCCCAAAGCAGCCAGGATACTGACGACCCACAGGCAAGCCCTGAACCACAAATCGAATATCTTGCCTCCTGCCAGGAAGACCTCCCATCCTATTCCGGCGACTACCCGACGCAGCAACAATACGATAATCCCGATGCCGACGTGGGCCAGTGGGCCCGCAGCAGCGACAACCTCCAGCAAGCCTTACGTGCCGACCTATCCAGCTACCCCTTAAGTGAAAGGGATCGCTACCTGACCGAATACATTATCGAGGCGCTGGACGATGACGGCTATTTGCGG
>DATJCP010000357.1:0-6047 GCA_035514715.1 Candidimonas sp. | reverse complement strand
GTTGATTGATGCGGCCAAAGGCGCACTGGCGTCACCTGAACTTCAAGCAAAGTTCGTTTCGCTTGGCGCGCAGGCAGGAACCTTGACAGGCAAAGATCTCGCGGCGTTCGAACGCACGGAACGAGCCCGCTGGAGCAAGCTCATCCAAGAGCGCAATATTCAGGCAAAGTAGGTTTTATTGTTCACAATGTGTTTCCACACGGAAACACAAGCTAAAAAGGTTAGATCCATGAATGGTGCAGATAGTCTTTGCGATACGTTGTTGGCTAATGATGTCGATGTGTGTTTTGCCAATCCTGGCACATCTGAAATGCATTTTGTGGCGGCCCTCGACAAGAAACCCGAAATGCGCTGCATTCTGGGCTTATTCGAAGGGGTGGTAACTGGCGCGGCCGACGGCTACGCACGCATGGCCGACAAACCTGCCGCAACGCTTCTGCACCTGGGTCCGGGCCTGGCCAACGGCCTGGCCAACATTCACAACGCCCGCCGTGCGAATACGCCGATGATCAACATCGTCGGCGATCACGCCGTCCACCACCTGCAATACGACGCACCGCTGACCAGCGACATCGAAAGCCTGGCCCGTCCCATGTCCGACTGGGTGCACCGCATACAGTCGGCCGCCGATGTTTCCCCCGCAGCGGCGGCGGCCGTGGAAGCTGCGCGCAAAGGGCCTGGCGGCATCGCCACCCTGATTTTGCCCGCAGACGCCGCCTGGACGTCCGCACCCACGACGATTCACCGTGCAGCCGCACCAACCCTGGCCCCTATCGACGCTGGCGCCCTGCGCGCGGCCTGCGAGGCGCTGCGCAATGGACGCAAGACAGTCATACTGTTATCAGGCAAGGCCTTGCGCGGCAAGGCGCTTGAAACCGCCAGCCGCATTGCAGCCAAGACCGGCGCACGTCTGATGGCCCAGCAATCCAATGGCCGGATAGAGCGTGGCGCCGGACGCGTCACAATAGACCGCGTACCGTTCAGCGTAGACCTCGCGCTCAAAACCTTTGCGGACACCGAACAACTGATACTGATTGGCGCCAAGACACCGGTCGCCTTCTTCGCCTACCCCGACAAACCCAGCGTGCTGGTGCCCGACACATGTAAAAGCATTGCCTTGACCGAACCCGGCGACGATGTGGTTCAGGCTATTGATGCATTGGCCGACGCCATAGGCGTTGACTCCGCAACCACAGCACAGATATCCGAACGCACCGCCACCCAATTGCCTACTGGCCCGCTTAACGCCGCCGCCATCATCCAGGCAATCGGGGTACTCAGCCCTGAAAACGCGATTATTTGCGACGAATCGGTCAGTTCCGGACGCGACTCGTTCAAGTCCACCTTCGGCGCAGCGCCGCACGATTTCCTGCAAATCACCGGCGGCGCCATCGGCATCGGCATTCCCCTGGCAACGGGCGCCGCCGTGGCCTGCCCGAATCGCAAAGTCATCCTGATGCAGGCCGACGGCAGCGGCATGTATACGTTACAAGCATTGTGGACTCAGGCTCGCGAGCAACTGGATGTCGTCACCATCATTTTTGCCAATCGCAGCTACGCCATCCTGCACAACGAACTCAAGATGGTAGGCGCAGGCGAGCCCGGGCGCAATGCACGCCGCATGCTGGACTTGGACAACCCCGCCTTCGATTGGGTGCTTATGGCCCAGGCATCCGGCGTGGAAGCGGCCCGCGCCAGCGATGCAGAATCGTTTGCCGACTTGTTGCGTACGGCCATTTCCCGCAAAGGCCCTTTCCTGATCGAAGCGGTAATCTAATCGATTACCGCCAAAAGAGCGTGGCTGGAAAGAGCTAGCCGCGCCCTTGAGGAAAGACCGGCAACGAACGCTTATGCGCAGAATTGCGGTATGTGCGCAGGATGACCTCATAGCTTGATGGCGATACATCCTTGCTCTCAAGGAAGTCATCGATTTCGCCATACGTGACGCCAAAGGCGTCTTCATCAGGCTTCAAGGGCGACAAAGATTCAAGATCGGCGGTAGGCACCTTGAAAACCAAGGCATCGGGCGCCCCCATGGCCTGAGCCAGCGCCCTCACCCGCCGCTTGGACAGCCCGGTCAGCGGCGTAAGGTCGGCCGCGCCATCGCCGAATTTGGTAAAGAAACCCATCAAGGCCTCGGCAGCGTGATCAGTGCCGACCACCAGCCCGCCATGCGCGCCAGCAACGGCATATTGCGCAATCATGCGCTGACGCGCCTTGATATTACCCAGCAGAAAATCCTGGTGTGCCGCATCACGAAACACAACCTCGGCATCCAGCACAGACGCCAGCATGGCATCACTGGCAGGCTTGATATTCACAGTTACCGTCTGGTCCGGCTTGATGACGTCAAGGCAGGCCTGCGCATCGGTTTCGTCGCGCTGCTCGCCATAAGGCAAGCGCATTGCAACAAAACTGGCGTCGTGCCCGCGCTCACGGGCAGCTTGCACAGCCCGCTGCGACAGGCAACCGCCCACCAGGGAATCGACGCCGCCGCTAATGCCCAGAACCAGGGCGCGCTGCCGGGTGGCTATCAGATAATCGGCGAGAAATGCGGTACGTCGCTCAATTTCCAGCTTGGCATCGAAAACGCTGCTTACGCAAAGATCGGTGATGATGTCGCGCTGTATGGCGCGTTGCTCGGGTGTTAACACGATCGTTCCTTTCCGGGTTTGGCTCGTTATGCAAAAGGCGGACTTGCACCAAGAGCGCCCTGATTCGGCCATCCTCGGTACAGAGGGGTATGATACGCCAGGTAATGCCGGGCTCGATCAATGCATGGCCTGGTCCGTGACACCACACAGGATTTCAGTTCATCATGAGCCCCTCGCCCTCAGCAACTTTAGTGCTTGCCGCCACCTTGACCGTGCAATCGCTTGCTGCCATGGCTTTGCTGACGTTACCCGTAGTAGCCCCCGCCGTTGCAGATTCGCTAGGCATATCAGCAGCCTATGTCGGCCTATACATTGCGCTGGCCTACGCGGGCGCCATGGCGTCCAGCTTGTTCTCGGGAGGCGCCGTCAGGCGATTCGGCGCCATACGCGCCAGCCAGATAGGGCTACTGCTATGCGCAATAGGCGTTGCCGCCTGCGCCATAGAATCGCCTGCCGCCATGGCCGTGGGCGCTGTGCTGATTGGCCTGGGTTACGGGCCTATTACCCCCGCAAGCTCGCACCTGCTGGCCATTACCACCCCTACCCACCGCATGTCGCTGGTATTTTCCATAAAACAAACAGGCGTGCCCCTGGGCGGTGTGCTGGCCGGCGTGATTGTTCCCAGCCTGGCCGACGCCATCGGTTGGCAATGGGCTTTTTTAGTTGTAGCGGCCGCAAGTCTGCTGTGCGCCGCCATCATCCAGCCCCTGTGCGCCAGCCTGGATGCCGACAAAGACTGCAAGCAGCGCCTTTCTTTCGGCAACGGACTGGCGGGCCCACTCAAGCTGGTCTTCAGCCAGCGCAGCCTGACTGTGCTGGCTGCCGTATCGTTTCTGTTTTCTATTACTCAATTGTCGTTGACCACCTATCTGGTCACCTTCCTGCATGAGGACTTAAGCATGGGGCTGATCGTAGCAGGCTTTACGCTGGCCGTCGCACAGGCTGCCGGCGTGGCCGGACGGTTGGTATGGGGCTATATCGCCGACAAATTCCTGGGCCCGTCCAAAATGCTGGCGGTAATTGCCATACTGATTGCCGTCAGCGCCGTTGCCACCGCACTGCTGCAGTATGTCGATTCGCCGTTGCTGGTCATTATCGTGCTGTCGCTGTTTGGCAGCAGCGCCGTCGGCTGGAATGGTGTCTACCTGGCTGAAGTTGCCAGGCAGGCCCCTGCAGGACAAGCCAGTGTGGCGACTGGCGGCACGCTAGCCATGACCTTTCTTGGCGTGGTGGTAGGGCCGCCGCTATTCGGCCTTATTGCTTCTATTTTCGGCAACTATAGCCTGGCTTACGCGACCCTGGTGATTCCGGCGGGGCTATCCCTGTGGCTGCTATGGCGCCACAGGGCCGCCTTCATCAAATAAGCCGAACTTAGAACTTGTCCAGCACCGCACCTGTACTGGCGGTAGACGCATTGAAAGCGAACTTGGCCTGGACGCCGCGCGTATAGCGAGGCGCAGGCGCCTTCCATACAGCAAGACGAGCAGCGATTTCATCTGCTGGTACATTCAGTTCCAGCAGTTGCTGGTGGGCGTCTATCGTTATCGAATCGCCTTCATGCACCAAGGCAATGCAGCCGCCCACAGCCGCTTCGGGAGCAACGTGGCCCACAACCATGCCCCAGGTACCACCGGAAAAGCGGCCATCGGTGATCAGGCCAACCGAATCGCCCAGGCCAGCGCCGATAAGCGCGCCTGTCGGGGCCAGCATTTCTGGCATGCCCGGACCGCCCTTAGGCCCCAGATAGCGTAGGACCATAACGTCGCCCGCCTTGATCTTGCCGTCGAGAATGGCTTGCAGCGCCGACTGCTCGTCGTCGAACACCCGGGCAGGGCCGGTAATGACGGGATTTTTAAGGCCAGTGATCTTGGCCACGGCGCCTTCCGGCGACAAGTTGCCCTTGAGAATGGCCAGGTGGCCTTCTTTGTACAAGGCCTTGTCGATGGGGAAAATAACCTTTTGATCGGTGCTGGGCGTGCCGGGGATGTCTTTCAGGACCTCGGCTATGGTCTGGCCGGTGATTGTGATGCAGTCGCCATGGATCAAACCGGCATCCAGCAATATTTTCATGACTTGTGGAACGCCGCCGGCCTTATGGAAATCAACCGCCAGGAAGTGGCCACTGGGCTTGAGGTCGCACAGCACAGGCACGCGCCTGCGCACACGCTCGAAGTCGTCGATGGTCCATTCCACATCTGCGGCGTGGGCGATAGCCAGGATATGCAGCACGGCATTGGTCGACCCGCCGGTAGCCATAACTACGCTGACGGCGTTTTCAATGGACTTGCGCGTGACAATATCGCGCGGCTTCAAGTCCAGCTCAACCGCCTTTAGCAACACACGGGCCGACTCGGCGGCCGACACGGTTTTTTCATCATGCACGTTGGCCATAGTGGACGAATACGGCAGGCTCATACCCAGCGCTTCGAAGGCCGAGCTCATGGTGTTGGCGGTATACATGCCGCCGCAAGAGCCAGGCCCGGGAATGGCATGCAATTCAATTTGCTTGAGTTCGTGATCGCTCATGCGGCCCGCGGCGTTTTCGCCCACAGCCTCGAATACGCTGACGATGTTCAGGTCTTTGCCATGCAGGCGCCCGGGCAAAATGGTGCCGCCATACACATAGATGGCCGGCACATTGGCGCGCAGCATACCCATCATGCCGCCCGGCATATTCTTGTCGCAGCCGCCGATGACAACGACCCCATCCATCCATTGGCCCTGCACACAGGTTTCCACGCAATCGGCAATCACCTCGCGCGATACCAGCGAATACTTCATACCTTCCGTACCCATGGCCATACCGTCGGAAATGGTGGGAGTACCGAACACCTGCGCATTGCCGCCCGAAGTTTCAATGGCTTCGATCGCGGCATCGGCCAGCTTTTGCAAGCCGCTATTGCAAGGCGTAATCGTGCTGTGGCCATTGGCCACGCCTATCATGGGCTTGTTGAAATCTTCTTCTTTGTAGCCCAAAGCGTAGTACATGGAACGGTTGGGGGCCCGTGCCGCGCCCTGGGTAATATTCGCAGACCGCAGACGTTTGGTTGTGCTCATTGCTTTCCTTTGCAGAATTGGGGAACCATGCACAACAGAGGGCGTGGCATGAGTCGAAAAAAGAGTTTACCTCCTTAGCCGCCAGGCGTCGCCATATCCCCTTTTGCCAACGATATAAATCCAGGCATGCCACATCGCACAAGCTGCGGCGAGCCGATTCTTGTGCCATCTGCCTAAAACATTGATCCACATCATGGATTGCCGCTTACCTCTCGTGCGATCATCCTGTATCGATAATCATTCTCATTTATATTATGTTTAATGCCACGAGGCTGGCGAAGCAAATGCTGAAAGGCATGCTGCCAGCGCTGCTTTGCCTGATTGCAGGCACGCTTC
>DATJCP010000356.1:0-4992 GCA_035514715.1 Candidimonas sp. | reverse complement strand
TCGGGACGAATACTTCAGGCCGAGTACCTGATCGAACGGAACAGACTGGAACGTACTGTAGTAGCCAGAGCAGCACCTATATGCGCTGACCATACGTAATGCCACGGCCTACCTCTCTTGGCCCCAACCAGCTGCTTGCGTAGCGGTCTAGGCATGCTTCTTACGCGACGGCGGCTGTGACCGGGGCAGGGACTGGCGACTTACGCGTGCGCCGGGCCAAGGCCAATTCCCGTGGAGACAAGCCCGCGCATGTTCGAGCAGCAAGCTTGCTGACAGTCCAGTGGACTGTCAGCGCTGCGAGTTCGCGGGCGCCACGGGAATTGGTCTTGGAACGGGAAGCCCTGGCGAAGCACAGGGCCGCAAACGCGTGAAGCCAGGCACTGCCCCGGTCACAGCCGCCGCTTAAGAAAACATACCAACAACGCCACAGCACAAACCAGTATGATTTCGATCTTGATCACCGCCCCGGTATAGCGTCTTATGGCCACCCCCCGCTTCTTCTGCCCCATCGACCTGGCATCCAACACCAGCATCGAACTGCCCACCGACCTGGCCCATCACGCCATACGCGTCCTGCGCCTTAAATCGGACTCGGAAATCATCCTGTTCAATGGACAAGGAGGCCAGTACCCCGCCCAGTTGATCATCGAGGGCAAAAACGGCATGGCAGCCATAGGCGAGCATGCCCCCATCGAAACCGAACTCGAAGGAAACATCACCCTCGTTCAGGGCATCCCCTCGGGTGACAAAATGGACTGGGTCATTGAAAAAGCAGTCGAACTAGGCGCAAAACGGCTGATTCCCATTGCCGCGCAACGCAGCGTGCTGCAACTGACCGGAGAGCGGCTGCTCAAACGCATGCAGCATTGGCGCCGGATCGCACAAGCCGCCAGCGAGCAAAGCGGACGCAACCGCATCATGGAAATTCAAGAGCCGCTGCAACTCCGGGACTACCTGGCGCAAAATACCGTACACGCGCAAACCACCCTATTCTGTCATCCCGGCAGCCAAAAAACGCTGGCGCAGGCGCTTGCGCCGGAACAGAATAATCTGACGCTGCTGGTGGGGCCTGAAGGAGGCTGGTCGCAAGAAGAGCAAGCCGTCGTGGAGCAACACGGCCTGACCCCTATCCGCTTTGGCAAACGCGTACTGCGCACCGAAACGGCCGGCCTGGCACTGATTGCGGCAATCAGCGCCCTGCGCGGCTGGGATTAACGACTAAAAATGAAAGCCTGAGACGACTTATTCGTCGACACGCGAACCGGAATACGGCGTAGGCGCTATGCCGGGTTCAGGATCAGGGTGCTTGCCCGCATGCTCGACAACATAAGCAAACTTCCTATCGTTATTCACGGCGAAATCGGCAACATCGGCGCACACGCCAAGAATGGCGCGCGCATCGTCGGCAAGCGCCGGATCGCCGGAATGCAGATTATGAAACCATAAAAAGAGACCCGTCTTTTGGTCAAGTAGCGTGTCGCACAGACAATCATAAAGAGCGTCAAGGTTTCCGCCGAAAAACTCGGGAAAATCCACCGCTTTGACGACCGCCCGCAATACCGCGGAACGACTTCTCGCACGATCACATCCGACGACGAAAGCAGCCATTCCCAACTTGCCGGCCGCACTGATAAGCTCATCTTTGGAGGCAGCGGAAACATCCAACAAACCGCCTTTTTGCAATTTTTTTTGCAATGATTGCGCCTGGCTCATTCTGACGTCTCCTTGAAAAACGCTTTTACTTCGTCGATACGGCTCATGCTATCAGCTCGCCCCAAACGGATAAGCTCTTGTGTATAGCCAGATTCAAACAACAAATACGAGATCAGGGCACCGCCGGAAGCATTCTTTGAGTTCGACGATACACCGACAACACGAAACAGGGCACGAGCAGCGCGCGGCATCTGTTCCAGATGCTCTAACGCCATTTCATCCAGCGAACGGCTGGGCATAATTGAAAAAGTACTGACCGGACGTAACGACTCGCTTTTTAATGCATTTAAGGGCAGTTGCGCAAGCAGGCCATTAATTCTTTCCATGCGCTCGACATCCATAGAAATGCTATCCAAAAATATATTCGATAGTGCGTGTCCGCCAATTTGCGCCAGTGTAGGGTATTTAGTGTCGATTTTTCGCTTTTCAGGATGGGTATCGTCCTTATATCCGGTACCGACCACGAATATTTTCTTTGCGCCCAAGTGAATCGCCGGACTCATGGGGGCCAATTGCCGCATCGACCCATCGCCGCACCATGCCGTCTGCCCTCGAACGAGGATGGGTTGAGCCGGGAAAATGAACGGTATGGAGCTTGAAGCCAACAAATGATCCACCCCTATCCTGCAAGGTACAGCCTGTCGTAGCGACCGTTGCCAGGGCTTGATCATGCTGTGCGACTGATAAAAAGTCAGATGCTCTCCCGTGGTGTAGGCAGTGGCGGTAATAGCCAACGCATCCAGGCTTTTTGTCGCCAGGTTCTCCCGCAGGCGCTCGAAATCCAGGGTTGCCGCCAATAACTCGCCCAGCGGCGCGTTATCCAGCAGGGAGTGCGGCTGGCGATCGCGCAGGCCCGGCGCCAGCCAGCCAAAGGCCAATGCGGAAAGCCACAGCAAGCCAGTGCGGAAAAGCCCCCCGGCATCGGCGCGATACACCATGCCGGTATGCAGATTGCCCCACAAGTTGCGCAAACGATCCATCCCTGTGTGGGGTTCGTCTGCAAAACAACCCATCGCCGCCGCGTTGATAGCGCCGGCCGATGTGCCCGCAATAATGGCAAAAGGGTTGCTAAAGCCAGGCGTGCGCATGGGGTCGAGGATGTCCATGATGCCGGACAGTACGCCCACCTGGTAAGCGGCCCGCGCCCCACCGCCCGCCAGGACTAGCCCGACAGGCTCATTGCTAACGCCGTCAGGTGCTTCGCGGTGTATTGGCATCGACAACCGTAAGCGCTGCCATATTCACGATACGACGTACTGTGGAGCTGGACGTAAGAATATGAATAGGCGCATTGACACCCAACAGGAAGGGTCCCACGGCCACGTTGCCGCCCGCAGCTGTCTTGAGCAGGTTGTAGGCGATATTGCCGGAATCCACATTAGGGCATATGAGCAGATTGGCTTCACCTTGCAAGGTGGTTGACGGCATGATGCGCTTGCGCAAGGCTTCATCAAGCGCACAGTCGCCATGCATTTCCCCATCGATTTCCAGCCCAGGCTCGAGATCGCGCACAATGGCAAGCGTTTCTTGCATTTTGCTGCCCGACGACGAACTGCCTGTTCCGAAATTGGAGCGCGAAAGCAATGCCACCTTGGGTTCGATATGCAGGCGCCGCATTTCAGCCGCAGCCGCCATCGTGATTTCAGCCAACTGCTCAGCATTGGGGTTATCGTTGATGTGCGTATCCGCCAAGACCACAGTGCGCTCGGCCAGCAACAGGATGTTCATGGCGGCGTAAATCTTGGCCCCTGGCGCCTTGCCAATGACTTCATCGATAAAGCGCAAATGGTCGGCATAAGCACCCACCGTACCGCAAACCATGCCATCAGCATCGCCCAGATGCACCATCATGGCGCCGATCAAGGTCAAACGGCGGCGCATCTCGACACGCGCCATTTCCTTGCTGATGCCGCGGCGGCACATGATTTCCCAGTAAGTAGTCCAGTAGCGATGGAAACGCTCATCGTAGTCTGGGTTGGTGACTTCGACATCTTTTCCAAGGGATAAGCGCAGCCCGAACTTCTTGATGCGGGCTTCCAATACTGCCGGGCGGCCAACCAGAATGGGCTTGGCGAGCTTTTCGTCGACAATGATCTGCACTGCACGCAACACGCGTTCATCTTCGCCTTCAGTGAAGACGATGCGCGACTTGCCGCCATCGCGCACCAACTTCTTGGCGTCGGAAAACAAGGGCTTCATGAACGAGCCGGAGCGATACACGAATTGTTGCAGTTGTTCGGCATAGCCTTCGATATCGGCGATAGGCCGGGTTGCCACGCCATCTTCCATGGCCGCAACCGCAACGGCAACCGCAATACGCACGATCAACCGGGGATCGAAAGGCTTGGGAATGAAATATTCACGGCCGAAGGAAACGCCGTAAGTACCGTAGGCAGCGGCAACCACGTCGTTTTGCTCTTCCTGGGCCAGCTTGCAAATGGCAATGACCGCAGCCTTTTCCATACCGCGTGTAATGGTGGTTGCACCGACGTCGAGCGCACCGCGGAAAATGTACGGAAAGCACAATACATTATTCACTTGGTTGGGATAGTCGGAACGCCCTGTTGCCATGACCACGTCGTCGCGCACCGCATGCGCATCTTCGGGAAGTATTTCGGGGTTGGGATTGGCCAACGCCAGAATAAGCGGCTTGTCTGCCATTTTGGCGACCATGGCAGGCTTGAGCACGCCGCCGGCCGACAGCCCCAGGAAGACATCGGCGCCATCGATGATGTCGCCCAGCGTGCGTGCCGAAGTTTCTTGCATGAAACGTTCTTTGTCGGGGTCCATGAGCGTGGTGCGCCCTTTGTACACAACCCCTTCTATATCGGACACCCAGATATTTTCCAGCGGTAGGCCCAGGTCCACCAGAAGATCAAGGCAGGCCAGCGCTGCGGCGCCCGCGCCGGAAACCACCACCTTGACCTTTTTAATCTCTTTGCCGACGACTTCCAGCCCGTTGATAAACGCGGAGGACACGCAAATGGCCGTGCCATGCTGGTCATCGTGGAAAACCGGGATATTCATGCGTTCGCGCAGTTTGCGCTCAACCGTGAAGCATTCCGGCGCCTTGATGTCTTCAAGGTTGATCCCGCCGAACGTAGGTTCCAGGCCGGCAATGATATCGACCAGTTTGTCGGGATCGGTTTCGTTGATTTCAATATCGAATACATCAATGCCGGCGAACTTCTTGAACAATACCGCCTTGCCTTCCATAACAGGCTTGGACGCCAAAGCGCCGATATTGCCCAGGCCCAGCACTGCCGTGCCATTGGTAAT
>DATJCP010000355.1:0-11402 GCA_035514715.1 Candidimonas sp. | reverse complement strand
GGGCACTGCCGCCATGTCGGTATGGTGGGTTTCCAAGCCGTTTCTTGCGGCGGCAAGCTGGGATATTGCGCTGCCGTTAATCGGCCATGTGCATGTTTCCACCGTACTGTTATTCGATATTGGGGTGTATATGCTGGTTGTCGGCGCTACCGTCTTGATGCTGGTTGCACTGGCTCACCAATCCCTGCGGTTCTACCGCAAGCCCGGGCCAGCCCTGGCCGCCCCCGATGAAGAAGGAAAGCGCTAATGGAAATCATCCTTTCTATTGCTATAGGCGTACTCGCCGGATCCGGCATCTGGCTCCTGCTGCGCCCCCGTACATTCCAGGTCATCATGGGGCTGTCGCTAATTTCCTATGCCGTGAACCTGTTCATCTTCGGCATGGGGCGCATCACCCTGGGCGCCCCACCCGTGATCAACCCTGAATGGGGGGCAGACGCCAGCCACTACGCCGACCCAGTGCCGCAAGCCTTGGTGCTTACCGCAATCGTTATCGGCTTTGCCACCACAGCCCTATTCCTGGTCGTCCTGCTGGCCTCGCGCGGACTATCGAAGACCGACCACGTTGACGGCAGGGAGACGCGGCTGTGAACGTCTGGTTTGAGCATTTACCCATTCTTCCCGTAGCCGTACCGCTGGCGGTCGGCGCACTCATGCTGATGTTGCGCGACTCTCAACGGCGGACACGCCTGGTATTAAGCTTTGCTTCCCTGGCGGCCCAGCTGTATGTCGCCATTACCTTGCTATGCCTGACAGCGGGCTACATTCCCAGCAACTGGCCCAATGGTGTGGGCGTTTACCTGCTGGGCGACTGGCCCGCCCCCTTCGGGATCGTCGCCGTCGTCGACCGCCTGTCCACCATTATGCTGGTGCTCACATCGGTATTGGGCACGGCAACCTGGATCTACGCCACAGCGCGCTGGGACCGGGCTGGCGTGCACTTCCACCCTTTGTTCCAGTTCCTGCTCATGGGCCTGAACGGCGCCTTTCTTACCGGCGATCTATTCAACCTCTTCGTCTTCTTCGAGGTATTGCTGGCCGCCTCGTATGGACTGATGCTGCATGGCTCAGGCAAGGCTCGCGTAGCGGCGGGGCTGCACTACATTGTCGTCAACCTGCTGGCATCCTTCCTGCTGCTTATCGCCATGGCGCTGATTTACGGTGTGACAGGCACTCTGAACATGGCCGACCTGGCCGCGCGGGCCGGAGAGCTGGCCGGACCGGATCGCAGACTGTTTGAAACCGGCGCCGCCATTCTGGGCATTGCCTTCCTGATCAAGGCTGCCGCCTGGCCGCTTAACTTCTGGCTGCCAGCCGCCTACGCCAACGCCTGCTCACCGGTAGCGGGCATCTTCGCCATCATGACCAAGGTAGGCATATACGCCCTGTTGCGTATAGGCTCCTTGCTGCTGCCCACGGGCGCTCCAGCCGCTTTCGGCGGCGAATGGATGTTCCCGCTAGGCATGGCTACATTGGTATTCGGCGCCATCGGTCTCTTGGCCGCTCCGCAAGCGGAACGACAAGCCGGCTATTGCATCATCATGTCATCGGGTACGCTGCTGGCTGCATTGGGCATGCCGGGTGTTACCTTGACAGGGCCGGCGCTGTTTTACCTGATCAGCTCGGTACTCGCGCTGGGTGCGTTCTTTATGTTGCTGGAAATGGTCGAACGCACACAGACCTTCGGCGCCGACGTATTGGCCGTCAGCCTTGAGGCCTTCGACCTGGAAGACCCTGAACCCGCCGACCGGTCCGACGATGTGGTGGGGGTTGCCATACCCGCCGCGATGGCCTTCCTGGGCATGGCGTTCATTGCCTGCGCCCTGCTGGTTACCGGCCTGCCACCGCTATCCGGCTTCGTGGCGAAATTCTCACTGTTATCGGCCGCCCTGCAAACCTCGGCTACCGACACTCCTTCGCCAGCCGCCTGGATGCTGGTCGCAGGCGTACTGGTGTCGGGTCTGGTAGGCATTATCGCGCTAGGCCGTACAGGCATACGCCTTTTCTGGAGCACAGACGACTCAGTCACGCCGCGCCTGCGCCTTAGCGAAGCCGGGCCTGTAGGCGCACTGATACTGGCCTGCATAGCGCTTACCTTCTGGGCCGGGCCGGTCATGAAATATGTCGAAGAAACTGCCAAATATCTGGATCGACCGGCCACCTACATTAATGCCGTGCTGACACAAAACCCAATACGAGGCGTGGCGCCGGGAGCTTTACAATGAGGCGCTATCTTCACAGGTTGATCCTGCCTCTGCTGCTGCTTGCCTTGTGGCTCTTGCTTAACGATACGCTGTCACCCGGCCAATTTGTCCTGGGCGCCATACTGGCGCTATTGCTGGGCTGGGCTGCCATGGCATTGCGCCCTCTGCAGGCCTATCCCAAAAAACCGCTCGTGGCGATCAAGCTGATCTGGCATGTTGCAGTCGATATCTTTCATTCCAATATCGCCGTAGCGCGCATCATCTGGCTGGGGAGCAAAGCCAACGCTACGCCAGGCTTTGTCAAGATCCCCTTGCGTATTCGCGACCCTCACGGCCTGGCGGCGTTAGCGTGCATCGTCACTTATACGCCTGGCACGGTCTGGTCCGACTTTTCCGAAGACGACGGCCTACTGGTCCTGCATGTGCTTGACCTGAAAGACGAAAACCAATGGCTGCATACCATCCAGTATCGCTATGAACGCCCTTTGATGGAGATTTTCGAATGAACGGCATAGTTTATTGGGCCGCCACCTTTGCTCTAGGGTGCTTTGTACTGGCGCTGGCCTGCGCCGTCATCCGCCTGCTGCGCGGGCCGGCGGCAACCGACCGGGTCCTGGCGCTGGACACCATGTATATCAACGGCATGCTGATACTGCTGGTACTGGGCTTGCAATTCAATTCTGACTTGTATTTCGACATTGCCCTGCTGATCGGCATGTTCGGTTTCGTCGGCTCGGTCGCCATGGCGAAATTCCTGTTGCGCGGCGAGGTCATCGAACCATGATAGATACCCTACCGCTTTGGGTAGCCATTCCCGCCGCTGTATTGCTGGTCGCCAGCGGTATTCTTACGCTGACCGGTTCGCTGGGGCTGCTTCGACTCAAAGACTTCTACTCCCGCATGCACGCGCCTACCCTGGGTAATACCCTGGGCGTATTCGGCGTACTGCTGGCATCAATCCTGGTTTCTTCCACACTTGAGCACCGGGCTGTAGTTCATCAGATACTGATAACGGTATTTCTTGTAATCACCTCTCCGGTGACGGCAATCTTGTTGATGCGCGCTGCGATACGCCGCAAACTAAGAGCGGAACAGGAAACCCAGAAAGAAAATGAAAATGCCTGATATCGACCAAGCCAATTATTTATCAAGCGAATTTAACTCTTGGTAAGGAGGTTGGGCATACCATTTGCTGCAAGAAAACCCTAGAGTCATTTCCCAAGGAGCATTTGTATGTTGATTCGATCGAACCCATTTTCCCGTCATGCGGGAATAATATGTGCTCTTGCCATCAGTATGGCCTCTTCCATTGCAATGGCCGCTGCACCCGGCACAGCAGGTAAAAGTGATGCCGATATCGGGGCGCGCTACCGATCGGACGTCGCACTATGCAACTCAGGCCAGTCCAATCAAAACAAAGCCGACTGCATACGAGAAGCCGGAGCCGCCCAGGACGAAGCCCGCCGTAACCGCTTAGGCAACGGTAATCAGGCTTTCGATAAAAATGAAGTCGCCAGGTGCCAGGCTCTGCCAGCAACCGAACGCGACGAATGCATGCTGCAAATGTCGGGAAAGAACACGACGACCGACGGTAGCGTCAACACCACGACCGAGGGCAGCGTCGGCGCCGGTGGTGTCTTGCGCGAAACCACCATCACGACGCCCGGCAAGTAGCCAGGATTCAGCAGCGGCCCTATAGTTCCATTTGCATGCCCATTTCTACAACCCTGTTAGGCGGGATCTTGTAGAAACGGGTACTGCGAGTGGCGTTGCGAGCCATGAAAGCGAACAATCTGCGACGCCAGCCCAATTGCCACGACACTTTGCGCACCACAATAACGGTTTGCCGAGACAAGAAATACGACGTTTGCATAGGCTCCAGATTCAGCTCTGGATGTTCATGCGTAATTTGCTCGAGCAATTGCGGCACATTGGGTTCTTGCTTGAAACCCCAACGCGCCACCGCTTGCCATGCCGTACGGCTTAAGCGTTCCAACTGATACCGCTCGTTAAAGGGCACATAAGGCACATCGGCGCTTTCAACCGTCAAGAACAATGCCTGTTCGTGCAACACCTTGTTATGCTTGAGGTTATGCAACAGCGCAGGCGGGACAGTGTTCACGATCATGCTCATGAATACCGCCGTTCCGGGTACCCGGGTTGGAGGATATTCTTCCAGAGAAGTCATGAAAGACTTGAGCGGCTGATGATCCCCGGCTAGGGTATCGTGCATTTTTTGACGCCCTTGCTTCCAGGTGAGCATCAGCGTCAGCAAACACGCGCCAACCAGCAATGGTACCCAACCGCCATCATGCACTTTCAGCGCATTGGACGAAAACAACAATACATCCATGACCAGGAAAACGCTGATCAGACACAGCCACATTACACGCTTGGTTCCATGCGCATTGCGCGGCAGCACGGCAAAAGCCAACAGCGACGTCATCAACATGGTTCCCGTCACCGCAAAACCATAGGCATGCGCCAAGCCTTCAGAGGACCTGAACACCAGCACCAATACTAGAACAGCGATAAATAGCAGCATATTGACGCGCGGCAGGTAAATTTGCCCCTCTTCACGAGCCGATGTGTGCAGAATCGCCATACGCGGCCAAAAACCCAATTGGACTGCCTGGCGCGTAACCGAAAAGGCCCCGGAAATAACCGATTGGGAAGCAATGATCGTAGCTACTGTAGCCAATACGACCAAAGGCACCAAACCCCAGGCCGGCGCCATATGAAAAAAAGGATTCTTCATTGCTGTGGGATCAGCCAGGATCAACGCCCCCTGGCCAAAATAGCAAAGAACCAGGGCAGGCAAAACCAGGCCGAACCAGGCTCGCCGGATGGCCGAACGGCCAAAGTGGCCCATGTCGGCGTACAGCGTTTCAGCCCCTGTCAGCGCCAGCACAATAGCGCCCAGCAACAAAAAGGTTTCCCAAGGCGCCGTCGCAATGAATGTATAGGCCCAATAAGGATTCATGGCCCGCAAAATACCGGGCTCAAGAATAATGCGCCACGCCCCAAGCACGCCCAGCGTAAGAAACCAAACCAGCATGACCGGACCGAACATCTTGCCCATCGCGCCCGTCCCGCGCGACTGGATCATGAACAAACACGCCAGCACCAGCACCGACAAAGGTACGACCCACTGATCCAGCGTATGCGAGACGATCGCAATCCCCTCGACCGCGGACAACACCGAAATAGCCGGGGTAATCATGCTGTCGCCATAGAAAAGACAAGCACCAATCAGGCCCAGGACCATTAACCGCCATCGTCTTTTGGGATCAGACACCCCTCGAAGCGCAAGCTCCATCAACGCCAGCGTACCGCCCTCGCCACGGTTATCGGCACGCAAAATAATAGTGACGTACTTCAGCGACACCACCACCATCAGCATCCAGAACAGCAAAGACAAAAGCCCAAGAATCTCAGCCTCGCCCGGATTGGGTATTTGCGCCAACGCGGTCTTGATGGTGTACAAAGGACTTGTACCGATGTCGCCATACACCACGCCCAGCGCTCCAAGCAAAATGGCAGCTCCCGGAGATGTCGTCGTTTTGGGTTGCTCTTGCGACAACATGGATGATTGCATAGTCTTGCTATTGCCTTCTAAGTTTGGTGCCTATACGAGGCCCAGGAAATACGATGGTAATGCGTGTGCCGGGGAACGCGGGCCGGCTAATCAAATTCCACCATGCGCCATGGGCCCGGGCAATTTCACGCACAATAGCCAAACCCAATCCTGAACCACCTGCTCCAGCACGCGGCGATCGGTAAAACGCTTCAAACACGCGCTCAGAATCTTCTGGATCAACACCAGGCCCATCATCCTCTACCGTCAGGGAAGGCGGATTCGCACCGACTTCCAAGGTGATTGTGCTGGCGCCTACACCATAGCGCAAAGCATTGTCGATAAGATTGCTTAACAATTCTTCCAGCAACAAAGGGTCTACGTCCACCCACACTGGATCATCTGGCGCCACCAATTGAAGATCGATATGTTTTGCTCTGGCTGCGGGTATCCATTCCGCACCGCTGGCACGCACCCATTCGCACAAATCGCGCCTCACAAAACTGTCTTGCGGCCGAGTCGACGAGTCGGCACGCGCCAGCACCAATAATTGCTGGCCCAGTCTTATCATGCGATCGGTAACCATCTTGATCCGCTCGGCGCGCTCGCGCACATCGTCGGGCAGATTACGCGTCAGCATCAGTTCGGATTCAAGCTTCAAGCCCGTCAAAGGCGTTCTAAGCTGATGAGCGGCATGCCCGATAAAACGTTTCTGCGCCTGCATGGAATCGTCCAGACGCAAAAGCAGATCGTTGAAGTGAGCAACCAGAGGAGCAACCTCAGTGGGCAACCCTGCAACATCCAGTGTTTGCAGGTCGTCGATGGAGCGCTGGCTGATTTCCTGAGACAGGCGATTGATAGAGGCCAGGCCGGAACGTACGCCCGATATCAATACCCACGCAAATACGGAAAGCAGCACGACCTGACTGAACACCATGGTCCAGAAAAGGTCGCGCAGCAACCAAGCCTCAAGGCTGATTTTACGTGTCATCACCCAGGTGACGCTAAGATCCAGCACTACCAGCACGATAACCGCGGGCAGCAAGCGCATAACCAAATGGCGCGCGAGTGAACCGCGCGGCATCAGCTTGCCGCGAAACTTACGCGGCACTTTCTACGTCGAGAAGATAGCCGAAACCCCGTACCGTTTGTATGCCGGCCCCGGTACCTTCCAGCCGCTTTCGCAGGCGGTATACGTACACTTCAACCGCATTTTCGCTGAAATCGGCATCCCAGGCCGAAAGCGAATTGACGATTTGCCGCTTGGTAACCACCCTACCCACGCGCGCCATCAGCATTTCCAGCACTGATAGCTCGCGCACCGATAAAGACAAGCGTTCACCATGAACGCGCACTTCCCGCCCGACCGTATCGAACTGCAAAGGCCCTGCTTCAATAAAGGGCTGAGCCTGGCCCGCCCGCCTGCGGCCAAAAGCGCGTACGCGCGCGGCCAGCTCGGACAACTCAAATGGTTTGGTAACGTAGTCGTCAGCACCGGCATCCAAGCCGGCAACCCGGTCTTCGACGCCATCGCGAGCAGTAAGGATCAGCACGGGAACCTGCTGATTGGCCGCCCTGAGCTTGTGCAGCACATCGAGCCCGCTTTGGCCCGGCAGGTTTAAATCCAGCAACAGCAGATCGTAGCTTTGCCCTGCAACGGCGCCCATGACCTGGTCGCCGTCTTGAAGCCAGTCAACCGCGTATCCCTGTTCGATCAGGAATTCCTGGAGTGCGTGGCCCAGGGTGGTGTCGTCTTCGATAACTAGAACTCTCATACCGTGATTCTATATCGAAGCGCACCCAATTTTATAGCCCGGCCGAGATTTCTCGATAAGCCGTTACAAAGCTGACAACCGCCTGTACAGGCCGGTTGGACAGCTGATTTAATTTCCAGTCGGCTGCGGTGCTTTCTCTGCGGCAACATGCGCCTCAGAAGCCTCTTTTGCGGCAGGACGGGTAATGAAACCCAAACGCTTCAAACCAGCCGCTCTGGCGCTGCTCATGACTTGTGCAAGCACTTCATAGCGCGTGTTCAGGTCAGCGCGGATGCGCAGCTCGGGCTGAGGATCCTGCGCAGCTTCCAGAGCAAACTTTTGCGTCAACTGCTCTGCGGTCACGACCTCTTCGTTCCAATATAGCTGCCCCAGGGCATCGACAGCCAGGTCAATCGTGACAGGCTCCTGCTCGACTGGCTGAGACGAAGCCTGCGGCACATTGATCTTGATGGAATGGCTAAGCAAGGGTGCGGTGATAATGAATATCACCAGCAGCACCAGCATTACATCGATGAGCGGCACCATATTGATTTCGGAAACCGTATGGCTTGAACTTTTATTGTCAAAACTGCCGAAAGCCATTTATTCACCCTTGGTGGCGGCAAGCACGACTCGGCGCGCTTTGTTGGACGATTCCGACACCTGCTGGCCGGTGGAAAGGAAGGTAAACAAGTCATGGGCAAACGCATCAAGGCGAGCCAGGTAAACGCGATTGCTGCGTACGAAACCGTTGTAAGCCAACACCGCCGGAATAGCAACGGCCAAGCCAAGGCCCGTCATGATCAAGGCTTCGCCCACCGGACCGGCAATGCGGTTAACCGTTACGCCGTCTGCCAGACCGATACCCACCAAAGCATGATAGACGCCCCACACCGTGCCGAACAAGCCCACAAAAGGCGCTGTGGAACCTACGGATGCCAGTATTGTCAGGCCATTTTCAAGGCGAGCGGTTTCTTCATCGATAACCTTGCGTATCGTACGCGTCACAAAAGCACCCGTAGAACCCTTTTCTTCCAGCTTCAACGCACCGTACTTGGCGTGATGGTTGCGCGCGTGGATGGCATGAATCGCCAGATGGGCAAAAGGCTCGTTGGCTCCGTGCGTGGCAATTTCATTCTCGACCTGCTCCAGCGAGCTGGCTGCCCAGAACTCGTTCAGGAATTTTTTAGAGCGCACGCCTATCCGTATATTCGAAAATGACTTAACGAATATCAGATACCAACTTGTGACCGACATCACGATCAAAAAGCCGAACAAGGTCTTGCCCACGATATCACTTTGCGAAATAAAATGTAGCATGCCCCCCCCTTGGGCGACATCGGACGCGGAGGTTCCCGCGGCAACCGGAGCCGCTACATCGAGCTGGGCAAGCACTTGCACTACGCTATTCAGAAAATCCAACATTATTGCGTCCTATAAAACAAAATCAAAAGGAATATCGGCCATCGCCTGGTAGGCAATGCCATTTTCCGTATAAGGTTTGAAACGTGCAGTACGAGCCGCTTTCAATGCAGCCTCGTCCAGCCGGGTATGGCCCGAACTCGACCGAACAGATACATTCACCACCGAACCCTGAGGCGAAATCAACACACGCACAACGACCCTGCCCTGCTCGCCGCGACGCTCGGATGCGCGCGGGTATTCGGGACGAGGCTGCTTGCCCAGATAATCGACCTTGCCTATCATTCGCGGCCGGTTCGGATCCACAGGAGTCGAAGGCGCCTTGGGCATGGCCGGAGCGCTAGCTTTGCCGACCGGTGCAGCTGCGGCAACTGGCGCCTCTAGTTTGACCGGTGCCTTAACCACTGGCTTAGGAACCGGTTTGGGTTTAGGTTTAGGCTTGGGTTTAGGCTCCGGCTTGGGTTCGGGCTTAGGTTCTGGTTTAGGCTCAGGCGGCGGTTCGGGTTGTATCGCGTCGGACTCGTCCACAACCGGTTCAGGCTCGGGCTCAGGTTCGACAACAGGCTCAAGCTCTGGGGGCTCTGGCTCGATAACCGGCTCTGGTTCTGGCTCAACAACCGGCTTGGGAACAATTTCAGGTTCGGGCGGGATCTCGGCAACCTCTTGAACCGGCTCTATATCCGTTTCAATATTAGCTGCTGCATCGACTGGATCGTCGGCAATTTCCACAAAACGCACTTCAACCGTTTCCGGCAGTTCTATTTCCGGCTTGACTGGAGGAGACGACAATATCGCGCCGAGCACTGCCAAGTGCAACCCCAAAGCTACGGTAATCCCAGCCACTTTGATAAGCACGGGGCGAGACTTCAGTTCAGCACGAGGTTGCGGCATGGATGGGCATTTGAAAGAAGTGAGTGGCACAAACGATATATAAGCTGCTGCGCCACGATGGATGCAAGAACAAAATAATAACAGAAATGCGAACCATTCGCAGTATACTAATTTTGATTCGTTGCCTATACAGGCCATACAAACGCTATTCGTAATGGTATCGGCACGAGTGACGATTGATCAATGCATCTAGCGAACTACCAACCGGTAAAATATATCAGACGCGCCCTGACCATAAAACCAGGATGGCTTAGTAATTATGATTAAAGACAAGTAAATGAGTTTCTTTAAGCTGCATTTCAAAAACTGCAGGCATAAAAAAACCGCTTAAGGCAATTGCCGTAAGCGGTTAATTCTGTTTGCATAAGTTGTGTGGTGGGTGCTACAGGGTTCGAACCTGTGACCTACGCCTTGTAAGGGCGCCGCTCTACCAACTGAGCTAAGCACCCATTGTGTTGGGTACCACTACTTTTGGTGCAAAACGCGAAGAAGAAAAATTATATCCCAATGCGTTGAACTATGCAAACTGAAAGCAAAAATTAGTTAACGGCTTCTTTCAGAGCCTTGCCTGGACGGAACTTGGGCACCTTGGCTTTTTTGATTTTGATTTCTTCGCCGGTGCGTGGGTTACGGCCTGTACGGGCTGCGCGCTCTGTAACAGCAAATGTACCAAAACCAACCAAAGTCACTGTGCCTTTCTTTTTTAGTGTAGTTTTCACAGCACCGATAAACGCTTCAAGCGCGCGGCCAGCGTCGGCTTTCGACAAATCAGCTTTGGTGGAAATGTGTTCGATAAGCTCTGTTTTGTTCATTAAGGATTACCCCTAAAAATTATTGTAGCCAAGCTTCCTGACGGACTACTTGACGCTTGATTGAAAAATACGCAACACCGCCAGAACTGCCGGCACTACCCACAGACAGCGATATTGATGCAACCAGATGCACTGCAACAAACAATCATCCTGGATGACTACCGCGTATTAAGCCTTTTAAACCAATACCTGTCAAGCAAAAAACCCTGAAAACCCGCATCGTTACTGACTTTTTGGTTTTTTTGCAGCAACTGTCAAAAATTTTATATTGTTTGCAATTAGGCCTACCGGCGGATACGGAATTATGCTAACAGCATTCGCCCAGCAGGCTTTTTTTCAAACAGAAAATTTACTGCAAGGCTTGATCAAAGTCGCCGATCAAATCCTGCACATCTTCGATACCGATAGACACCCGCAAGAAATTATCGGAAATCCCCATCAAAGCGCGGCGTTCGGCGCCCATCTCATAGTAAATCGTATGAGCCATAGGCAAGACCAGGCTGCGATTATCACCCAGATGAGTCGCCAATATCAGTACTTGAAGCCGGTTCAAGAAATCAAACAGATCCACTTCGTCGATCAGCTCAACACCCATCAAGGCGCCAAATCGACTGCCGAAAAGCTGTGCCGCACGATCATGCTGGGGGTGATCGTGCAAGCCGGGGTAATGAATTTTGGCGACTTTAGGGTGCTGGCTTAGATACTTCGCCAAGGCCAAGGCATTGGCGCAAGCGCGATCCAT
>DATJCP010000354.1:0-4123 GCA_035514715.1 Candidimonas sp. | reverse complement strand
CCGTATCAATTGATTGGCAGTACGCCGGACTTGGCTTTTGATCACCGACTGGACCATGCCGTCGCGGCGCCCGCCTCGCGGCCCAGTCGAACCAAATAGAAAGTCATTGACCATGCCCATGAGACCTGAATCGGCCTGCGCCGCATTGCCTGGCGCATTGGCGCCTGCGCCAGCCGATGCCGGCCCACCAGCTGCGGCAGACGATGCCGCGCCGCCTTCAGCGCGCTTTTGCAACCTTTCGTAGGCAGATTCACGATCAATGACTTGATCGTATTTGCCGCCTAATAAAGACGCGCTACGTATCGCCTGGCATTCCGCATCGGTAGCAGGGCCTATACGGCTGCCGGGAGCCAGCATCCAGACTCGCTCGGTCGGTGTTGGGCGGCCTTTGGCATCCAGCATGGAAACCAGGGCCTCGCCCACTCCCAACTCGGTAATGGCGGCCTCGATATCGAGGCCGGGATTGGGACGCATGGTTTGCGCCGCCGTCTTCACCGCTTTCTGATCGCGCGGCGTGAAAGCCCGCAACGCGTGCTGTACGCGATTGCCCAACTGCCCCAATACACTTTCGGGAATATCCAGCGGGTTCTGAGTAACGAAGTAAATGCCTACGCCTTTGGAGCGCACCAGCCGCACGACTTGTTCTATTTTTTCCAGCAGCGCTTTAGGCGCATCGTTGAACAGCAAATGCGCCTCATCGAAAAAGAACACAAACTTAGGCTTTTCCGGGTCGCCGACTTCAGGCAGGCCTTCGTAGAGATCGGCCAGCATCCATAACAAGAATACGGCATACAAGCGAGGCGACTGCATAAGCTTGTCGGCCGCCAGGATGTTGATAATGCCCTGCCCTGTTTCGTTGACGCGAATCCAGTCGAAGATATCCAGCATGGGCTCGCCGAAAAACTGAGCAGCCCCTTGCGATTCCAGGCGCAGCAAGCTGCGCTGAATTGCCCCTATGGATGCCGCAGACACATTGCCATAGCTGGTGCGCAGTTGCGCCGATCGATCGGCAACATCTTGGAGCATGGCGCGCAGGTCTTTCAGATCGAGAATCAATTGGCCTTCGTCGTCGGCCACCTTGAAAACCAGGCTGAGCACGCCTTCCTGGGTGTCGTTCAATTCCAGCATGCGCGCCAACAGCAATGGCCCCATATCGGAAACCGTAGCCCGCACGGGATGCCCCTGCTCGCCGAAGATATCCCACAACACGACGGGGCTGGCGCCCCACACGGGTTCGGGCAAGCCTAGCTTGGTCAACCGTTCCTGCAACTTGGGGCTGGGTTGGCCTGCTTGCGAAACCCCGCTGAGATCACCCTTTACATCCGCCATGAACACTGGCGTACCCATGCGCGAAAAGGCTTCAGCCAGCAACTGTAATGTTACAGTCTTGCCCGTACCGGTAGCTCCGGTAATACAACCGTGCCGATTGGCAAGCTGAGGAAGCAGCGTTGATTCTGCATTGGTATTTTTTGCGATAACAATTGGATCAACCATTTTTTAGCTTTCCAGATGAGGGCAAATAGAATGCCCAAGTGTAATTCGATGCTCCTTCCTCTGCACGCGTTAAAATCACCTTCTTTACCTTGAATTCAGTGAAAATTTATGGCCGGTCATAGTAAATGGGCGAATATCCAGCACCGCAAGGGTCGCCAAGATGCCAAACGAGGCAAGCTCTGGACAAAGATCATCCGCGAAATCACAGTCGCCGCGCGCGCTGCTGGGCCTGACCCGGATACCAATCCGCGCCTGCGAATGGCATGGGACAAGGGCATGGACGCTAATATGCCCAAAGAAAACATCCAGCGCGCCATCCAGCGCGGCGCAGGTGGAGTCGATGGCGCCAACTACGAAGAGATCCGCTACGAAGGCTATGGTGTAGGCGGCGCAGCAGTCATTATCGATTGCATGACCGACAATCGCCAACGCACTGTGGCCGAAGTTCGACACGCGCTAAGCAAGAACGGCGGCAATCTCGGGCAGGAAGGCTCGGTTGCCTTCATGTTCCAGCATTGCGGCCAGTTCCTGTTTGCCCCTGGCACATCGGAAGAAAAAGTCATGGAAGCCGCACTGGAAGCCGGCGCCGAAGACATTCAGACCGATGAAGAAGGCATGATAGAAGTCACCTGCCCGCCTGCCGATTATGCGGCGGTCAAAAGTGCGTTCGAGCAGGCTTCACTGGTACCCGAAGTCGAAGGCGTGATCATGAAAGCGCTGAACGAAACTGAAGTCGTCGGCGACGATGCCATCAAGATGCAAAAAATGCTGGATGCGCTTGAAGGCCTGGACGATGTCCAAGAGGTTTATACCACTGCCGTCTTTGACGAATCCGACTGACCCGCGTCTTTCCGGGTCACTTTCTTTTATAACTGCCTTTAGGCACAAACAAGCTCTCACTATGAAACTACTCGTAATCGGTGGCGGTGGCCGCGAACATGCCCTGGCCTGGAGCCTGGCAAAGTCAGCACGGGTCCAGACCGTATACGTTGCGCCCGGTAACGGCGGTACGGCCTTGGCGCCACAATTGCAAAATGTGGCGATCAGCGATATTGACGAACTTGTCGCCTTTGCACAAAAAGAAAAAATCGCTTTCACCGTAGTCGGCCCCGAGGCGCCATTGGCGGCTGGTGTCGTCGATGCTTTCCAGGCTGCCGGGCTGAAAATATTCGGCCCCACGCAAGCTGCGGCACAGCTTGAAAGCTCCAAGGACTACGCCAAGGAATTCATGGTTCGCCATCATATTCCCACCGCCGCCTACCAAACCTTTACCGATCCGGTACTAGCCAAAGCCTACATTACCGAACAAGGTGCACCCATTGTCGTCAAGGCTGACGGCCTTGCCGCCGGCAAAGGGGTCGTCGTTGCCACAACGGTAGCCGAAGCCCATGAGGCAATCGATCAAATGCTGGGCGACGGCTCGTTCGGCGCGGCAGGCGCTCGCGTCGTCATAGAGGAATGCCTGACGGGCGAAGAAGCCAGCTTCATCATCATGTGCGACGGGCGCAACATACTCGCCATGGCAACCAGCCAGGACCACAAGCGCCTGAAAGACAACGACCAAGGTCCAAACACTGGCGGCATGGGCGCCTATTCTCCAGCCCCCATTATCAGCCCGGCCCTGCATAACCGCATCATGCGCGAAGTCATACACCCCACGATTTCCGGCATGGCTAAAGACGGCATCACCTACACAGGCTTCCTGTATGCCGGCCTGATGATAGACGATGGCCCCGACGCCACCCGCCCCATCAAAGTGCTTGAGTTCAACTGCCGTATGGGCGACCCGGAAACTCAGCCCATCATCATGCGCGTCAAAAGCGACCTGACACAGGTATTCGAGCTTGCCATCGCTGGCCGCCTGGACGAGGCCACTATCGACTGGGACCGACGCACGGCGCTGGGCGTGGTCATGGCCGCCCATAATTACCCCGGTACACCTCGCAACGGCGACGCAATCACCCGCCTGCCCAAAGATACCGACGACTGCGTCGTTTTTCATGCCGGCACCGTATTGGATAACGGTACGCTGAAAACGTCCGGCGGGCGTGTGTTGTGCGTCACGGTATTGGCAGACTCGGTAAAGCGCGCACAGGCAACCGCCTACGCCGCCATTGCCCAAACGCACTTCGATGGGCAGCAGTACCGCACAGATATCGGATGGCGCGCCATACCTGCCGAACCCAGCTCCACATAGCAATACCTGCTATCCGCGCAGACGACACAAGGAAACTGATATGACCGTTCCGATTTCCGCCGCCTACGATTACTTTCTGGATTTGCAGGCGCGCATCGTAGAAACACTGGAAGCTGCCGACGGCACCCGCTTCGCAGCCGACCAGTGGTCCCGCGACGAAGGCGGCGGCGGCCTGTCACGCTACCTGGAAGGCGGCCCGCTGTTTGAGCGCGCCGGCGTCCTGTTCAGCCACGTCCAAGGCAAAACCCTGCCCGCCTCGGCAAGCGCCCATCGCGGCGAGCTGGCCGGGCGTTCATGGGAAGCCATGGGCGTGTCCTTGGTATTGCACCCGCGCAACCCCTATGTCCCCACCGTCCACATGAATGTCCGGCTATTCGTCGCGCATGCGGCAAAAGCCAGCGAAGAAGACGTATTCTGGTTCGGTGGCGGCCT